>JAGBFY010000597.1 GCA_017936245.1 Kiritimatiellia bacterium | reverse complement strand
GTGATGCTTCCGTCTGACTCGTCATACAGAAACGAAAGCCAGCCGTCATCAGTTGCAGTCATGCCCTCCGACCATGTATAGCTTCCGGCGTACGCCCCAAAAGCAAGCATTGAAGAAAACGCCAAGACAGGCATATTCCTCTCGAAGAATGCAGCAGATGCCATCGATACCTCCAATCATTGCTATTGTGTGAAAACGCATTGATTGTAGCAGATATCGGTACGAACAATGTTCATAAAACCACAAATATTTTTCTTGAACCTGTTGGCGTCATCGCAAGCTAGAACGAAACTCTCTCGGCGACATTCCGACTATGCGCTTGAAAACTGTGGAGAAATGCTGGGGCGACGAAAAACGGTAGCGGTTTGCTATCGCCGTCATGCTCAATTTGGGATTGGCAAGATCGACACGGGCACGCTTCACCCTTATGTCAAGCAGATAGGCATGAGGCGTGAGGCCTGTCGCCCGTTTGAACGCATCGGTGAATGCTACCTCCGAAAGCGCCGCTTCCGCGGCAAGCTCCTCCACGGGATAATCCCGTTCGGGACAGCTGTCCATCCGTGAAATTATCGACTGCACCTTTGCGTTTTCGCGTCCGTACGGAGACGGCGGCAATCCTGGAAGCTCTATCATCGCCAACAGCAGTTCGACCATAGCAGACCGCATTTTCAAACGACGCATCACTGTTCCGCGCCTTTCGGAGTCGTACAACAGAAAGAGCCGATCGAATGCCGCCCTTATCCGCGCAAACGAAGGCACTGGACCTTTTGGGAAACTGGATATTCTGCGTATCAGCATTCTACTCTCGCTTGTATCCAAACCAAGCACCGTCTCGCCCTTGCCGGGCAATGCCACCAGAAGCCGGTAGAGCAGCATGCCTTTGGGGTTGTTGCATCTTCTGTGAGGTTCTCCGGGCTGAGAGACCAGAATGTTTCCTGGAAGTATTTGGCACTCACCACCCAATGTCTCGTAGCGAATATTTCCTTTCAGACAAAGTGTAATCTCCATATGCCCTGGATGCACATGCATCGCGGCGCCGTCCCTTACCGATTTGAAACTGCACCGACCGAGAAGCGGAACACAATCGCAGCCGTCAGGCCGCAGATCCACGATCCGCCAATCTTTGCCGTCATCGTATTTGATGCGGTCAATCACCACTTGTGCCTTGCAACCGTTATTTTCTGCCATTGCGAACGCCTCTCACAGAGTACCGAATCCCAACAGCCATTAATGTATCAGATCCAACCACAAAATGCAATGCCGCAGAAGCAGTGCCATTCAGGATATGAAGGGAAAGCTAGGGTCAGCAACTGTAAATTTAAACAAAAATTTTCGGTGATTGTCTAAGGGTGTGATTGGTGTTTCCATTGCACGTCAGCGCAATGGAAAAGATGGATGGGAGAAAAAGGGGTGCGGGGAAAAGGAGGGAAGGAAGAGAAACCTGATCCGCACCGTCAAGGTCATGCCGTTTTCTTTTTGCGGCCTGCCCTGGCATTGTCCTTTGTCGATTCCGGTTCTGGAAGTGGATTGAAATTTGGATCACGCGCAATGCGATTGAGAAGTGACAGCAGTTTGCTCATCGTTGGAATCATAGCCCATTTATGAGGATGTCCTTCCGCACGATTCTTGCGATAATAGTCGTTCAGTATGCTGTTCCACTGAAGTCCCGCTGTAGTGGCCATATATAGAGCGTTGCGAACATCCTTTCTTCCGCCCAGATCCGACGTTGCCATTCTTTGGTGCCGCTGGACTTCTCTTCCGGCGCAATGCCCGCAAGTCGATTCAATTTGCTGTCGGAAAGACGCCCAATCTCAGGAAGTCCTGTCAGAATTGATATCGCCGTAACTTCGCCGACACCGCCCACTTTGGTGAAACGCTCCACCTTGTTTCGCATGGACGGATTGTTGCCGACCGTTTCCATGCTCGACTTTTCAATCTTCCTTATCATCTTGTCGATATGCCTGATCTGTTCTTTAAGCAAGCCTCTCATCTCCTTGTCAAATTCAGTTTCCAGCCTGTTTGTCAGGGTTGTGCGCAGATCTGTCATGGTCTGCCTGAACTTCGTCTTTCTTTTCAGCTCCACGGCTGCTGCATCCTGCCTGTCGAGAACCCTTACGCCTATCTTGGCCGCAAAGCGCGAGATTAACGCCGCATCAATGCGATCGTTCTTGGATAGATTGCCCTCGGCCCTGGCAAATTGGCGCACGCGCAATGCGTCGACATAGGCAACAGGCACATTGAACTTGTGCATGAAAGCGATAAGCTCAAGTTCGTATCCGCCTGGAACAACCGGGGGAACAACCGGGGATAGACCTCGAAAAGAATTGTAATTTCGCGCATTAACCGGTTGTTTATGTTAAATAACATGGTTCCGATAGTATATAAGATTTCGTCCGCGCCATAATCTTGAGAATCAGTCCAAACCATATTCTCATTGATCCGCTGTCTCATCAGAATCGAGAGAATTGTTCCGAAGTGAATTCTCATTTCCCGGAATCTAATCAATCCCCTCGTTTCATATTCAATTCTCACGTATTATAAAAGGCACTTTCAATCGAGTAGGGGGAGGGGCAACGTCCTCGTTGCCCATACGGCGGCGAATCGCGGTCAGTGGGGACGCTGCCTATCCCGATGTGGCAGCAGAACGGATGTGACCCATGACGGAGAGGGAAACGCCCCATGACGAAAACAAAACGCCGCATGACCAAAGGGCATGAGCCCCATGACGAAAAACTTCACGCGGCATTGGCTGAAATTGGTCGGGGCGGAGGGATTTGAACCCCCGACAGCCTGCTCCCAAAGCAGGTGCGCTACCAGACTGCGCTACGCCCCGAAACTAATCACGAAGGACGGTCGGAACCGTTGGCTTCGGACTTCTTGTGCATCTCGTATTCTGCGATGCGGCGCGAGATTTCGCCGGTCATGTCGTTCTTGGCGGCAAGTACGCCAACCCTGATCGCGTGATAGATCGCCTTGTGCGATGATGAACCATGCGTGATTATCACCGCGCCCGGCACACCAAGAAGCGGTGCGCCGCCATAAATCTCCGGATCCATCTGGCTCTTGAGCGACTTGAATGCGCCAAGAAGCAGGATCGATCCAAGCATACGGATGAAGTTTCCACGGAACTCGCGCTTCATCCAGTAGCTCATCGCATGAGCCACCGACTCCGTGGTTTTCAACACCACGTTGCCGACGAACCCATCGCATACGACCACATCCGTACGGCCCTGAAAGAGATCATGCCCTTCCACATTGCCGCGGAACTCGATCGTATCAACCTTCTTCAGAAGCCCAAAGGCCTCCTTGGTAAGCTCGTTCCCCTTGCAGTCCTCCGTGCCGATCGAAAGCAACCCGACCAGCGGAGTGGTACGGTTCAGAACCGCATGGGAATACGCGCTACCCATAATCGCGAACTGGGCAAGCCACTCAGGGCGGCAATCCATGTTCGCTCCAGCATCCAGCAGAAGAAGCGGACGGCGCGGCAGACGCGTGGGAAGCACCGTTGCGATCGCAGGACGCTGCACCCCCCTGATCCGGCCAAGAGTAAGAATCGCACTTGTGGATACGGCCCCGGAATTGCCGGCAGAAACGAAACAATCGGCCTTCCCTTCCTTGACCAGACGCATCGCCACATTTATCGAACAATCTTTCTTGTGGCGAACCGCATCCACAGGCGACTCATCCATCCCCGCGATATCCGGCGCATGGACAATCTCAAGCCTACCATCAGCAAGAGCCGCCTTGACCTTTGCCATCAACTGCGGATCAAACTTGAGAAACTCCGCTTCAATCTGCTCCTTGCGCCCGACGAGGAAAACTTTCAGGTCTTCCATCTCAACGAGTGCCTTGACACCGCCCAGGACGATCTCGCCCGGAGCCTTGTCACCACCCATTGCATCAAGCGCAATACGCGTCATAACCTAATCCCTCTGCAGGGAAAATCTTTACTTGGCGGTTACGCTGAGAACCTTGCGGCCATTGTAGGTGCCGCACTGCGGGCACACATGGTGAGCCTGCTTCATTCCACCGCACACAGGGCAAGCCTGAACAGAGGCGAGAATTGCCTTCTCAAGCTGAGCGACACGCTGACGCTTACGCATTTTCGACTTTTTATGTTTAGGCGAGGCCATTTTCGTTTATCCTTTCTTTAAGTCATCTAAAGCATCCCAACGGGAATCAGGCGCTTTTTCTTCCTTTTTTTCGATACCCGGACAATCTTCGCGACAAACCGGGTAAGTCGGTAAAGTGAGTAATATACACTCTCTCAGTTCCGTTGTCAATTCCACAAATTCAGTTTTTTCATCAACTGCAAAACTTGCGGCAAAATCGTCAATTTTGACAGTAAAATCAAAATCCTCTCCACACCTTGAACACGCTGCCTCAAAGTCCTGTTCGATTTTCCCCCTCACAAGAAGCTCTGAACCGACATGAAGCACGCCCAATTCATAGCGGAGACCGGCAAACGGCTTGAGGAATTCATCTTCAAAACCGTAGATGGAATCGTCAAGCGTGCCTGACAGCTCCAGCCCGTCATCCGTAACCTCCGAAAGGTAGACATTAAGCTCGGTTTCCATCCTACTCGCCTGCCCCTTTCTTCATTCTCGCCAGAACGGTGGGAGTGACCATGGATGACACATCACCGTTGTAGCGCATGATCTCACGCACCGTGGATGCCGTAACATACGCAAGGTTCTCGCTCGGCATCATGAACAGCGTCTCGATCTCCGGAGCCATCTTGCGGTTTGTGAGCGCCATCTGGAACTCGTACTCGAAATCGGAATAGACGCGCACGCCGCGGATGACGGTATTGACCTTGTGAGCGCGACAGAAATCCACAAGAAGCGTATCAAGCCGCTCAACCACAACGTTGGCCAGCCCCGCCTTCTCAACATCCTCGCGGATCATCGCCATACGTACATCGCAATCGAACATCGCGCCCTGCTTGGAGCTCGTTCCGGCAACCGCAACAATGAGCCTGTCATAAAGGGCCGCGGCCCGCTTGACGAGGTCGAAATGACCGAGCGTCATCGGGTCGAACGTTCCTGGATATACAGCAACTCTTTCCATAGCAAAAAACGTCTTTAATTATACCATATTCCACAATTCAAAAACAGAAAAATACCCTGTTTGAAAGAACCCGCAACGCGAAAGCCGCCACACCGGAACCTATGCTATCCGTTCACCCCAGAGCGGCATTCTGGCGGCAAATCCCGCCGCCTCGATCTCCGTCTTCTGATTGAGACCGTCCCGGTACGTCCAGCGATATTGCCCCTTGGCATGCCCCATTTCCTGAAGATGCGCAATCACCGCAATTTTCGGGCGAACGGTCTCCTGACATGCCTTCGCCACATTCATTCCGCAAAACGGATGGAACATCCATATGTCAGGCTGACGGACAAAATCGAACTTGGCATGACTGCAACAATCGCCGGAATGGAAAAGCGCGAAGCCACCGATATGTATTTCGAATGTGGTCGTGTTATCGATAAGATGCGAATTGTGATCGCAAAGCCCCGTGACGACCTTCACATCGCCATACTGAAGCACCTTTCTCTTTGCCCGCGTGTAGCCGCCGAGATTTCTATCCTTCACTCCATAGTTGCTGAAGAGGTTGTACACCTCTGGCTTGCGCTGAACCCGATCCATTGCATACTTGACCAGCTCCGTGTAATGGTCTCCATGGTTGTACGTAATGAGCGCAAATCAAGAAGCGGCGTAAATTCCTCAGCCCGGCGATGGTGAAGACAAATCGAAAACATCGTCTTGGGAGTTTTATCCCGACAAGCCACACAACACATTCAAGACATGACCGCGGACCATCACATGGATCATCCAGTCCGGACGGCATCCGCAGACCTCTCTCAAACTCCTCTTTAAATTTTCCATCGTTATGCAACAAGCTCGACAGAGAACGGACCATCATTAAGGAGGCGCACCTTCATCTCCGCACCGAAACGACCGGTTCCTACCTTGTCATCGCCGAGAACTTCACGGATCTTCGCCACAACGCGCTCGTACAGAGGCTCGGCGATTTCGGGACGGGCTGCATGCGAAAACCCCGGTCTCCGTCCATGAGAGGTATCGGCATACAGCGTAAACTGCGAAACGACAATCACACTGCCGCCGACATCGACGACCGACCGGTTCGTCTTGCCGTTCTCATCCTCGAATATCCGCAGTTTGCAGATGCGGTCGGCAATTTCATCTGCGGTTTTTTCCGTATCAGAATGGGTTACGCCAAGCAGAACAAGATACCCCTGACCGATCTGCGAAACCATCTCCCCCGCAATCTCGACCGACGCTTCGGTTACACGCTGTATCCAGGCTTTCATCCTTACTCCTCTAAATCCGGCATTGAGATCATGAACGGTCTTTTATGATGCTCTCGAGGATTGCCGTGCATCCGGCAAGCACATCTTCATAGGTCGCTTCAAAATTCCCGGTGAACCAGGGATCCGCCACGTCACGCGACGAACCCGTAAGCTCAAGCATCTTGAACACCTTTCCCATATCCTCAGGGTACACCAACCTTTTAAGGTCCGCCATGTTGTACGCATCCATCCCGACAACCATATCATATTCGGAGACCTTCGCGGCGGTCAGCTGCCATGCAGCGCGACGGACAAAAGGTATGCCGTACTTCACGAGAATCCCTCTCGTGCCGTAATGGATGTCGTTGCCGATCTCATCCGTGCGCAACGCCGCCGACTCCACGGAAACATCCGTGATTCCGGCCTTGGCGAGCAGGTCCTTCATGACAAACTCAGCCATCGGGCTGCGGCATATGTTCCCGTGGCACACAAAAAGTATCTTACGTAGATTCGCTGGAATGTTCATGACGCGTGATTATACCATACCGCCCCTGTTTTCTCAGTTTCATTCTAATCTTTGCATACGCCCCATGTCAAATGAGACTGTACAAATCTCACCTCCGATTGAGCGGTCACTACCGATAATGCAGATAAGCCTATAACTCTACAAACACAAGCCTTAGATAAAGTTGCTCTCCTCAATTATTCCTCCCCAAACAGTTATTTTATCCAACTCTCAAGAATCATTTCTTTCTTACGACGCAGCCGCTTCGGACTCGCGCTTTGCAAGCCGCCAACCATGTGATGAGTAGCCGACATCGCCTACAGCATGCGCAACAGTGCGCTTCGCAGTAAAGCCCATCGCATCGATCCATTTCACAACAAACCCAACACTCCCAAATATCTTCCCCGACCCTATCTGCGCCACCTTCCCCTCCCTCCTGGGGTTAAACCCCAAGAAAACTTCATTTTCCGAAGGCATATCACTCCATACCCATCGATATGCCTTGATCTGCGTTACTATACCGGCTCTGACGGGGTTCATCATGACGTAGCGGCGGCAGTATTCAAGATACTTTCCGCTCTCGACCATCGTCGACTTGAACACTCCGCTCCATATGCTTCCGCAATACCGGTATTCCTGGTTGTACCATACCGCAAAAAGCTCCTTCAGCGTCTTCATGAACGCACTTATATCCCCCATGCGCCTGCGATAACCATCCAATTCCGCCTCCAGCATCGAGGTAAAGCCTGCTGCTGAAAGCCTCTCCAAATGCTCGGACAGCTTCTCCACAGCCTTCTCGCCTTTGAGGACACCAACACGGCGAATGATCTCCTCCTGCGGCACCGGCTCGCTGCTGCGCGTTACACTGCACAGTATGTGAAAGTGGTTATCCATTATGGTGACGGCTATCAGCTTCACCCCGCTGAACTCCGCCGCCCTTCGCGTGATGTCCATGAGCCTATCCTTGGCCGCTGATTTGCTGAACAGGAACTGCCTGTTGCTCGCTCTGGACATCAGATGATAGTACGCCGTTCCTGCGCCTGTCGACTTCACTCTTGCCGTTCTTGCCATTTGCTGGCCTCCGATTATGGTTTTCCGAATATGCACGGCCACACAGCCATGTTTTCGGCATTTCGGAATCGGCCATGCCAGGGCCAGTCCGCGCACGATCCGCACCCCATTGGGCGATGCACGAGCCAGCTGGCCCTCTCGCAACACGGCGCTTGCGGCTTCTCCGATCC
>JAGBFY010000596.1 GCA_017936245.1 Kiritimatiellia bacterium | reverse complement strand
GTCACTATTTGAGCTGCAAGGACGGTTCATCCCTGCGGTATCAATCCCTTAAATGCTCCAATTATATCATACATGACAACAGCGATATCGTAAAATTGAATCAAAGCATGTCTAGGATGCGAACATTCTCTATGGTGAGCGCACTGGGATCGGCATAGTAACGCATCATTGTCCTTATGTCATCGCCGCTTATTGAAGATGCCATTTCCGCGCCGTATTTCTGGTAGATATGGTCGATGCATATTTTTCGCAGTTCATAACAGGCTTTGGGACCGTTGAATATCTTCAGCATCCGCAATTCCTTGTTCAACCGCACATATACATCTCTTGCGCACGGCACAACCAGCTGCGAATCGCGTACTGCATTCTTGCGCCATCCTCTGCGTTTGTTGTAGGGTATGCCGGCGGCATGGTATTCGGACAGCCGCTTCCAGATGACAGGATGAACCGGCCACGCCACGAAACGACCGGAGGAAAACTTGGTTTTATTCGGCGTGTAGCAAAGCACAAAACCAGAATCCTTCTTTCGAAAATCCGACCAGCGAAGCCGTTCCACATCGCCATTGCGCATTGCGAATTCAAGCATCAATGTCGCCAACACCCATTCGCGGGCGTCAGGACGCTTCTCCAATGAAAGATACCACTCTTTTACTCTGGCAAGTATTGTGGAATCCGGACGGACATAGCGTGGGGCGGCACGCCGACAGGGCGGCAGTTCGATTTTGGGGATATTCCATTTTTTGTCGGCATAGTATGGATGCGACCATTTGGCAAAGACGGTTTTCAAGGAATGAAGATAACTGCATATGGTTATCGGCTTTAGAGATGAACTTCTTGCAGCGTCCAATATCTGCTGCAGTTTTTTCCGTGTAAACACTGTAATCGGTTCATCATGGGCGATGCCGCCGATTTCGCACAGCCGCCGAATGTTGCATACCGCGCCAATGACGGTTTTCTCGCATGGGCGCTCCATCCGTATTCTCTCCACGGCGGCAATTTTGGGATAGTCTTCAAGAACCATTTGTATTGAGGGCGTTATTTTCATTTCTCTCCTTCTTAGTGGAATTTAAAATGCGGAATTGTACCGATATTTCAATCGTGGACGGAGATTTTCAGCAAACCTTCATTCTGCGCATTTCACGATTCAGCATCGTTCAAAACATTCTTGAATATCAGAATACTCAAAGCATCCACCCGTAAGACCCTCCTATTTAGCTGTGCTGCGTCACAGTAAAACCTGTAAGGGGTTTGCGAAGGGATTTTGAGAGGGTGGCGCGAGTCGACGCTCTCGGAGAAACGGGCTGAAGCGGGGAAGTGAGCCGAAAGGCGATCTGAACCGACAAGGCAAAACCGCCGAACCGGAGACGGGGAGGCAAAACCGGAAGGTTGCGGAAACGCAACCGACCAAAAACAGGGAGAGCGGCTGAATGTCGCTTGACCAAAACAAGGAAACAGACAATGAAGAGACTTATGTTTGCAGCAGCGGTTGCCGCCGGAATGGGCGCATTCGCTCTCGAATCCGCCAACATCGTTGGCTTCAACACCGATACCATCACCGCGACCAAGTTCAACATGGTCTCGGTTCCGTTCGAAGGAACCGACGGCAATGGATTCAAAATCAACGATTGCCTTTCCGGTTTAAATCTCGTTGGTACGGATTCCGCCTTCACCGCAGACCAGATTCAGATTTGGGATGCCGCTACTGGTGCTTACGACAACTGGTACTACTACAATAACAACGACCAGTATACTGGTTGGTGGGATGTAAAGACCGGTGAAAAACTTTTCGAATCTGTTTACCCTAACGGTCTTCCCGCTGGTTCCGCTTTTTGGTACAAGTCGGCTGCCGCCGCTACGCAGAACGGCTCCGTGACCGTTGCCGGCCAGGTTCCTGAAGCAGAGGCTGTTGACGTTGAAATCCTCAAGGGCAAGTTCAATATGGTTGCCTATCCGTGGCCGATGGGTTTCAAGCTCAATGATGCCAATGCCGTTTCTTGGGCAGGTGCGACAGGGACGGATTCTGCATTTACCGCAGACCAGATTCAGATTTGGGATGCTGCAACGGGTGCATACGAGAACTGGTACTATTACAATAACAACGACCAGTACACCGGTTGGTGGGATGTAAAGACTGGTGAAAAACTTTTCGAGTCTGTTTATCCGAATGGTCTTCCTGCTGGCAAGCCGTTTTGGTACAAGGCTGCTGCAGGTGAAGGTTCGTTTGAAATCAACTTCGCCAAGTAAGAAAAGAATTTCATGGGAAGGGTCACGTAGGTGCGTGGCCTGACCCTTGGAAACCCTCCTTCGCCAAGGCTACGGAGGGTAAAAATAAAAACAAAGGAAAAGAAAATGAAAAAACTGGTTATGTTTGGCTTTGCGGTTGTCGCGGCTTGCGCCGTGAACGCAGCTGCCTTTGACTGGACTGCTGGATCCGTCAACGGTGTTGACGGTACGGGTGCTACGCTCACATCCACCGAAGGTGCAGCCAAGATTGTGCTTGCCTATCTCGGAAACGGCGAATCGGCGAGTTTCGCCAATGCCGTTGCTGTCCAGACTGGCACTTGGGACATCGGCTCTGGTAAGAGCGGCGCCTATTCGAAGGTTGCAGGCACCTATACAGGAACTGGCACAGGTGCACTTGCCAATGGAAATGTGTATGCAGTGATGGTCGAACTCGATGACGGCTCCCTCACGCAGCTCAAGGCTCTTGACGGCACTGCCCTCACCACCACCTATACGGTGACTGGTTACTCGGGTGACACCTGGTCTGGCGCAGCATTCCAGTTCGCCACAGGTAGCTACCTCGGCGACAAGGCATCCTATGCTGTCCCGGAGCCGACCTCTGGTCTCCTTATGCTCGTCGGTCTCGGCGCTCTCGCGCTCCGTCGTCGTCGTGCGTAAGTTAGTGGTTAGTAATCAGCAGTTAGCGGTTAGTCGTTAACGCTAATCCACGACTGAAAGGCCCGTCCGCTTTGCGGGCGGGCTTTTCGCTGATAATCATCAGAATATTGTTTTGAAGTGCGATAAGCTGGAGGAAGGTGTTGATATGAAGCGGATTGTTTTGATGGCGAGTGTTGCGCTTACGGTTTGCGCTTTCGCTCAGACAGTCAATGGCCCGGTTGCGAATGCCGGCAAGACGGGAGTAGGACCGGTGATGAGACCGGGAGCGCCGGACGCCGCTACACGCGCCAGATTGCAGGCTGGAATGTATGCTCGAATGGGCGGCACTGTGATGCGTCCGAATCTTGAACCCGGAATATGCTTTCTCAATGCGCAGAAGACTGTTGCGGCTTCGGCGCTTGATGTCGCAATGATGAACATCCGCAACGAATTCCGTATCAGCTGCTATCTGCGCGAAGGCGAGTTCACAGCTCTCGGCGAACTGGCGAAGTTCGCATCCGGTACGAACCATGCCTGTGTTGTGTGCGTGGTCGACAATCCGGAATTTCCTCAGATGCTCGCCGCTCCGGATAACGGCTGGGCTCTTGTGAACGTTGCTCCGCTCAAAGCCGACAGTCCTGATTCTTCAAAGCTCGCGGAACGCCTTGCAAAACTCGCCTACCGAGGATTCGGCATGGCGATGGGAGCAGGTTTCTCCGCGCATGCAGGCGGCTTGATGCAACCAGCGTCCACGCTCAAGGAGCTTGATGCGATCTACGGCAAGGCGTCCCCGCCCGACTGCCATTTTCCGATACAGAACTACTGTGAACTCCGCAAGGTGGCGCGAGGCGGCGTTGCACCATACCGTATCGCCTGTATCGAGGGATGGGCGCCGCCGCCAAAGGATGAAGTTCAGCGCAAGATCGCGGAAGAGATCAAGAATCTGAAGAAGAATAAATAAGGCAAAAAGGCACATGAAAGCGCTGCGGATACTCACGATATTCACTGGATCGTTCCTTGCCTTCGGCGTACAGCCGCTCGTTGGCAGAACGCTTCTTCCTGCGTTCGGAGGAATGGCTGCGGTGTGGGTGACGTGTCTGGCGGCGTTTCAGATGCTTCTTCTCGGCGGATACTGGTATGCGCATATCCTGGCGGGGAGGCCTGGCGGCGTTCCGCGCGGCAGGCTGTCCGTACATGTGGGGCTGATCATTCTGGCGGCGGCCTGGCTAGGCTTGGTAGCGAAGCGTCATGCCGAGATGGCGCAGTGGGCGGCAGCTCTTCCGTATCCGGCGCTCGGCGCGATACTGGCCGTTGCCGTGCTTGTAGCGGGGCCGTATCTTCTTTTGAGTGCGAATGCGAGTCTGGTGCAGGCGCTTTCCGGCGGCAACTACAGGTTGTACGCGGTCAGCAATGCGGGAAGTTTTGCCGGATTGCTGGCTTATCCGCTGGTTTTTGAGCTGCACCTTTCCATCGAAACCCAGTGGCTTGCGCTTGCCGTGACCATGGCCGTGTATGCGGTGATGTTGTTGAAGGTAGGAAGAGCAGGAGTTGAGAGTGGCGGAGTTAATAGAGGTGGAGCGGTAGAACCGCAACTCTCAACCCCCAACTCCCAACTCTCAACTAAAGTGCTCTGGCTTCTTCTGCCGGCAGTGTCATGCTTTCTGCTGAACGCCGTAACCGCGCACCTCACGAGCAATGTGGCGCCGATTCCGCTGATGTGGGTTGTGCTTCTTGCTCTCTATCTCGCAAGTTACATTGTGGGGTTCTCACGCATCGGTGAAAAGTTCGTGAATGTTTGGCTTGCGCTCGGAATAGCTTCGGTCGCCTTTGCGGTATGGTCATTTGCGACAGGGAACGATACCATTGTACGCTACCGGTGGAACATTGCGGCGTGTCCGCTGTGCCTGATGGCATGCTGCACGGCACTTCATTCGTGGCTTTACAAGGTGCGCCCTGACGCCTCTGGTCTCACCCGGTACTATCTGTGCCTTGCGATCGGAGGGGCTGCGGGAGGAGTTCTGTCGAGCATTGTCGCACCGCTGGTATTCGACAGCGCGAGGGAGTATCCTATAGCATTGGCGTGCGTGTGTGCTCTGTGCGTTATGGGTCTTGGTGGATTGGAGCGTCTTCAGTTCCCGAAGAAATGGCAGATCGCCGTTATTGCGGCGGCGGTTGTGTCCGTTATCTTCCAGGAGGCGCGCATACGCTCGGGCGTGCTTGCCGAGGGGCGCACATTCTATGGGGCATGGTGCGTCGGCAAGGAGACGGTTGTGAACCAGTACGGCAAGCGGTATGAGATGTTCACGTTCAAGCACGGCGGCACGATGCACGGATTTGAACCTGTCGACAAGATATATCGCGATGGAACCGGCACCTCCTACTTCGGTAAGGAAACGGCTGGGATGCTGTTTGAGCTTGCGCGGAAAGGCAACGGCGGCAAACCGCTTCGCGTTGGCATAATCGGGCTGGGCATAGGAACGATGGCATGCTACGGCAAGCCCGGCGACCTGATACGTTTCTGGGAGATATGTCCACAGGTCACGGAGGTGGCGAAAAAAGGCAGGTGGTTCGATTTCATGAG
>JAGBFY010000595.1 GCA_017936245.1 Kiritimatiellia bacterium | reverse complement strand
GATGGCCTTCCTTATACGCCGATTGCCCGGGCCCGTCACCCGTGTAGCGCCTCCCGTTCTTCAGCAGAACGAAATATTCAGGGTGGTCTTTCGCGTATCTTTCCTTAAACTTCCAACGTGACGTTCCGTGGCAGCAGGGAACCTGCGTCGTGCCAAGCCGTTTGCGGAACCAGTCAATCCGCCTTCCGATCTTGGCAAACGGACCGTCGTCGTACCAGGCGGCCTTTGGACAGTATATGCGCCGTTCGAGACAGTGCGGTGTAACGGATATGTCGGTGTTCGGCACCGTTATGCTGTTGGCAGACGGAACAATCTCCCCCAACTCCCCCGGGAAATAGAACCTACAGCCTGCAAATCGTTCGAGAAACGCATAGACCGCAAAAAGTGTAGCCTTGTCGCGTCCGTCGGTCGATACGCTTGTCAATGCCTTTATGGGGTCATACCGTCCGTCACGTCCGGCAAGATAGACGCGTCCCGGCTCTGTCTTTATGAAGAAAGTGTCTACCGGCTTGGAGTCAGGATCTATGCCGGCGGCGCGCGACCACTTGTTCATCCCAAGGATAATTGAAGATTTGTTCACAGACGGAGCATTCACGACCGGTATAGGCGACCTAAAAACGCGGGAGAGAAAATTCGTCGCCTCCTGCGCGGCAAAACGCACGACCGGCAACGCCTTCCTTTCAATTACAACCTCTATATTCTCCGGAGTGAACGTCACCGATGGGCGACTCCCGTCTGCTGTGGCCGCCAGTAAGGAGACCGTTCCCATGAACACCGCCAATGCGCAAATGGACTTCCCTTTGATTAACATATCTGCTACCTCTCTCTTGTATGTACAAATGCCAATATCACCTTATCTGAACAGGATGACGAAACCGATTTTCGAAATCGTGATCCCAGACGGACATGCCGTCGCAACCAGATTCACGCTATCCATATCTGTCCTCACCGCCCAGTCGGATATATTGTCAATGCCGACGCAACCGGTCAGATCACATGCGATCGTCACGGGATATTCCGCCGCATTTGCGATGGAGATTGTTCCATGATCTGCAAAAGAGATGCCGTTAATTGTTCCTATACCCCTGTCTGCGTCAATGGACCATGCATTTACGGTCGCCGCATCACCGGTCAGATTCAGTGTGGCTCCACCGTCGACACGAAGGAATGAAACGGGGTATGAAAGCGTCGTTGCGTTGAGTACCCCCTCTCTCACATCAAGGCCGCCTGTGAACGCAAGTCGTCCCGAAAGCGTCCATGAAGCCGAACCTTCCTTCGCAATGCGCAGCGGAGCCGCGCCATCATCTTCTGTTATGTCCGAAAGAGTGTTCAAGCCTCTGCCGTCACCATCCAAAGTGAGTGTGCTTAACACAGGGACGGCATCCGCGTTTTCGGGTGGAACCACACTTTTCACCCCCTTCCAGGACAGGGCGTCGGCTTCCGCTCCGTTACGGAGACGTCCCCTTCCAGTGACGGCGATATGCCGTGTGGAACATTCTGTCACCGTGCTTAAGGACGTTTTCCTTTTTTCAAGACACCCCTCCTCCGTCAGGTTTGTGGCGTTTCCAAGACGGATTGCGTAGTCCACCGTCGGTACGCCGTTGGTGACTCCCTTGTATGGATAGCCATAGAGAAGCGAAGCCGGGGCTTCACCGATTGAACACATCGTGCCCTGCTCTGCAAGCGAATAGAACGCAAGTGTACCGTTCTCCACACTTATGCCGGCAAGCTTTGCCAATTTTGTGGAGGTGTTCCTCAAAGCCGCCATGCTCCAAGTGCCCGAACCACGCTTCGTCAGATAGTAACTCCCGTAGTTCTTACCGCCACTGTAACCTGCAATCTCACCGCTCCAGGAACATTCCGTCGTATTGGAACCTGTCAACACCAGTTCCTTTATCCGATTGGCATCTGTTACGGACCATAAGTTTCCTGCAAAAGTGAACGCGCCGTAGGCGCCACCATCGAAGCCGATTACGCCCGTGTTGTAGTCACCGATTGTGCGGCTTGCGGATTGTGGTCCGTCTTCCGCTTTCGCAAGACAGAGAAACATGCATGTGCCAGATCCGCTTGTTTGGATCTTTTTGTTCAGTTTTCCGAAGGATGATGTTTCTGTTGCGGACGTACTGCCGAATTTGAGGAATCCGAGAGTTCCACCTTGGTGATACATCTCATTGGCGCCGTCATACGCAAGTGTGTTGGCACTATTGGCAAGCATCAAGTCACCTGAAACCTGCAGTTTGAGCTTGTCGCCGGAAATCACTCCGGTGAACAACTCATCAGTACCGCCGGCGTAAAGCGTACATGCGACGGAATCGTTTGTGTATGCTATATCTCCGGCACCGCAAAATCCACCGGGCATTCCGGTTGCGCTTTTCCTAAACCTCAACCTGAACGCCGAGGTCGCCCGCCCGCCATCAAGAATGACCTTGCAGCCATTCGAGACCACAAGTCCAGAATGCAGGTATTCAGAGTTGGCAGTTTGCCCGGATTGCGGGAATACAAGATTCCCACGTTCAACAATGAATGTGGTGTAGTAGTCCGAAGTACTTGTAGCTACGGGACCGAGAAAGAGCGTTCCCAATCCACGCTTAACCACCATTCCTGTACCGCCCTGCCGGTAGAACTTGGCGGCAACCGTAGAATTTGTGGAGATGTCAATTACAAGCTTCGTTCCATCGCGCAACTGCATTGTGTCCAACGACGAGAGATATGCGATGGAGCTGTCATCCACCCGAATTGAGGTCGAGTCGCATGTCGCTATCACGCTTCCCGGTTCAGGAAGTTCAGAAAGCCTGTATTGATCCTGACTATTATTGACATCCCTTGTGCCGTAATTGCGCGGATTTAGAGGATCAGAGTCAATGCCACCATACCAATAGTATGTCGTTGCATTGGCCGATATTACCATGGTGGCGGCAACAAGCGCCATTAGCAGCCTGTTCGCCCTTCCCTCGGCATATACTGCAGTTTCTGTATGTGTATCCGGTTGCATTCTATGCGCCTCCGCTTATTCTACCTCGAATGGAGTGAAAAATAGCATAAACGCTTGAAGCCGGTCAATTACTCCAGCGGAAAAGGTACAAAAGAGGTCCAAAATCACCCAATATGCAACCGCCGTCGGAAGGTGTCGCCCTTCTTCCAAACACTGCCAAGTTCAATGCCGGACGGGAAAACACCTGTCCTGAAATATTCGGAGACCGCATCAGCTATCTTATTGGCATGATCCTGCGGATCCATCTCCATGCGGGAAAGGGGCTTCTCCCAAACTGGACCCAAACCTTTGTTTGCATGAGTAACAACAGCGACATCCTCTGGAATTCTTACTCCAGCGATGGCAAGAGCCATTAATGCGCCTTGCGCAAGATAGTCATCGGTAAAGAGAAAAAGATCCGGTAGTTTATTTTTCACAATGAATCTCTGCATTTCACAAAGCGAAGCCAATGACACCTTCTCTGGCGAGGATTTTCGTGATATATTGATGTTATCAACCCGGACTTCGGAGCACCGGAATGTATCCGTCACATCAAATGCACCTTCCGCATATTTGAACTGGGTGACGCGCCTGATGTTGCGATGTGCAAATTCACGCATGAATTCAGGCAGCGCCTTTCGGGATATTATCTCTATTTTGGCAAGAAACGACGAATCCGAGCATTTCGGCAAGGGTCTACCGTCTCCGACAAGCACGAAAGGGCATCCTGATTCAGCTATGACACGATGCCCTTCTGTGTTTGTCCCAATGAGAAGTATGAACGTCCACTGCTCCTTTAGCATTTTCTTTAACTTAAGACATGCATATTTCTCGTTGCATTCACCCACTCGAATGACGGAAACACCATATCCCTTGGAATGAAGCCGCGACTCCAACACTACGAGCAGCCTTGAGAAATAATAGCTACAGCCGGTCTCGCGGACATATATGAGGATTCGACCATTCATGTGCGGCAAACATCCCCGTTCAATCACTACCGATCCTACTCCGCGTTTCGGATCAATCCACCCCTCATCCGCAAGAATTGCCAATGCCTTACGCGGAACTTTTTCGCTCACCCTGCACTGTGCAGCCAATTCATGTATGCCAGGAAGGACGTCTCCCACTTTCCATGCACCATGAACAACACCGCTACGAAGCACATCTGCAAGCTGCATCGCAAGCGGTTTTTTAATTTCTGGATTCAGAGCGATTGGTTTCACCTTTATCTTCATGCTTGAAATTGTATCATAAAACTATTCAATAAGTATGTTTAGACATAAACAGTGTGCTGTGTTTTCTTGGTAAACAAA
The DNA here is from genome assembly GCA_017936245.1 of Kiritimatiellia bacterium. GTDB lineage: Bacteria > Verrucomicrobiota > Kiritimatiellia > RFP12 > UBA1067 > UBA1731. The sequence continues at coordinate 3,202 of JAGBFY010000595.1, read as the reverse complement.
TCAAAATATGACTATCGTTATTAACTTGAAAAACAAGGTCTGACATGCTATACTTCCGCACCATGTTGGATCGAAAGAAGATAAATTTTGGATGTAACTTCATTGAACACCATAAACGAATCGTTTCGTCATTGGCTGTAGTGTTTTCTATCGTAGGCTCGATATGCGCTTCAGATATGGATATTGTACGCCTAAAACGATTGATAGAGATTCAGTCTGTTTCGTCCAATATCGTTGAAGTTAACAGAGCCGTGGATTTTCTTTCCAACGAACTTGGATATGACGGTTTATGGTGTCAAATAGAGACAATGTCCGATGGTCGTCGCGTACTTTTTGCGGCCAACGAGAAAACCTGCCGTCCTGATGTTCTTCTGTCGGCACATATTGATGTTGTCCCTGCTACCGAACAATCCCAATTCATTCCTCGTTACGGGAATGGTCGCATCTATGGACGTGGTGCATCAGACTGCAAAGAGCATGTTGTGTTGTGCGCACGGATCATGCGGGAATTGAAAGGTAAGATTTCTGTTGGGACAATATTTGGATCGGATGAGGAAATCGGCGGAGCTTCGACTGTCTTCATGCTAGATAAGGGTTATGGAGCGTCAAAGATAGTTATTGTCCTTGATTCAGAACAGTATATGATTACCACACGTCAAAAGGGATTGGCTCGATATGTCCTTGAGAAAAAGGTGCCACCTACTCATTCTGGCATGATTAAAGGCACACCGCCTAACGCACTACAAGAGCTTATCCAATGCTATGATTCGATTTCGGCAAAAATACCAGGTTATGAAGATGGAACATGGCGCAATGTAATGACTTTAGAGCGAATCAACGGAACTCGTCGACAGGCTGAAATGGAGATATGTGTCCGTTGCGCGAAAATTGGTGGATTTGCAGAAATAGAGAATCTCCTCCGTAGAGAATTCGGATGCGTCCCACGCTGTCTGAGAAAGGGAGAGGCTGTGCTGCTTGATGAGACACAGCAATATCTCGTAAATTTCCGTGAATATATGCGTCGCAAATGTCCAGAACGAAAAGTTGAATTTTATCATCTCAACAGTTCTACAGACGCTCGGCATCTTCAACGCCTGAAATTACCGATGCTGATCCTCGGCGTTGATGCCCGAGGGGCGCACACAGCAACAGAATACGTGAACATTGCAAGCATTGATGAATATGCTGATTTAATTGAGGATTATCTGATTAATCAGTTTATCCGATAGGAAAACTTCGGAGTCAAGTATGGGGATTTTTGAAGGTTCCCCAATTTATTGTTAGCAGGAAGCAGGACGCTTTTAAGTTATTTCCATTCCGTTCCTATTGAGCTAAGTCGATACCCGATGGAACATACATATATGACACAATTGTTCTATGCGGAAACTTCATGGCGGCAGACGACCACCTTGTGATCCTTGCCGCGTCCGCAGCGGGTATGCACCGCGACCAGGTACTTTCTAGGCGGCAAATCGCCGTCGTCCCCTTCTGAGTCGTCATGTCCTTTTCCAAAGCACATGCCCATAAACGATATTCGCACGCTGAACGCCACAAACCCCATCACATTTCCAGCCACCAAGAATTCGATTTCGGCAGAATCAAGACAAATCAATCAAAAATCCAAATATTCGATGTGGATGGCATCCTTACCATGGCCATATATTTGCCATGCGAACGCCATCCACATCGTGTCGACAGGTTAAAATCTATCAGTCTTTATTTGAGTCGCCGGACTCGTCCCCTTCCTTGCGAGGAAGTATCTTGTCCACAAGGAACATGAGAGCGACCACCACGACTGCAGCTGCGACGATGCATATAACTTTTGTTGCCATTTCACTTTCCTTTCATTTATACCGCTTTAGCGGCAGAGTGTGTAGAGAACGCCCGCAACGACCGCAGAGCCGATGACGCCGGAGACGTTCGGCCCCATCGCCTGCATGAGGATGAAATTCGTTGGATCTTCCTCAAGCGCAACCTTGTTCGAAACGCGCGCCGCCATTGGCACGGCGGACACGCCGGCAGATCCGATAAGCGGATTCACCTTCTCCTTGGTGAAGAGGTTCAGGACCTTCGCCATTATCACACCGCCCGCAGTGCCGACGCAGAATGCGCAGAGTCCAAGGGCGAGAATGGCAAGCGTTGTTCCCGAAAGGAATTTCTCGCAAGCCAGTTTCGAACCGACGGAGAGCCCGAGCATGATGGTTACGATGTTGATGAGAGCGTTGGACATCGTATCGGAGATGCGTCCGACGGAGGCACCGATCTCCTTGGCGAGGTTGCCGAGCATGAGAGCACCGATGAGCGGCACGGCGGACGGAAGGAGAACCGCACAAAGAAGGAGAACGGTGAGAGGGAAGCATATCTTCTCGAGCTTCGTCACTTCGCGGAGCTGAGGCATCTTGATAAGACGCTCCTCCTTCGTGGTGAGCGCCTTCATTATCGGCGGCTGGATGATCGGCACGAGAGCCATGTAGGAATACGCAGCAACCGCAATTGCGCCGAGAAGATCAGGGGCGAGACGGGATGTGAGCCAGATGGCGGTCGGGCCGTCAGCGCCGCCGATGATGCCGATGGAAGCGGCAGCCTTGAGCGGATGCACCCCTTCGCCGAAGAAATCCATACCGAAGAGCGATGCGCATCCAAGAGCCCCGAAAAGCGCAAAGAAAATGCCGAGCTGCGCCGCGCCGCCGAGAAGAGATGAGGACGGTCTTGCGATCAGCGGCCCGAAGTCCGTCATGGCGCCAACCCCCATGAAGATCATGATCGGAAACACGCCGGAATCGATGCCGAACTTGAAGAAATAGTGCAGGAACCCGCCCGGCTCGATGATGCCGCCAGACATCTGCGGCAGTCCGCTCGAAAGGAACGATATCACGCCGTCATGCATCATGGCAGGCATTGTGATGCCCGAAAGCGGGCAGTTCGCGAGAAGTCCGCCGAACCCGATAGGGAGAAGAAGCAGCGGCTCGAATCCCTTCACAATCGCCAGATACATGAGAACGAGGCACACCGGAATCATGATGAGCTGACCGATTCCGTAGGGAAGTCCGAAAAGCATCTTCACTTCATGCCCCTTGACGAACGCACCCGCATCGTCGAAGTAGCCCCCGACCCACTTGCCGTCCCAGTCCCAGTAGCCGTTGCGGTTTGCGCCGACGTTGCTGCCTGTGCGCGGCTTTGACAGATCGGGTTTTGCCGCACG
>JAGBFY010000594.1 GCA_017936245.1 Kiritimatiellia bacterium | reverse complement strand
TGTGGTATCATACATGCCGTCATCTCCCTTGTTTGTGTTAGCACTTCGCATTATAGCGAAGATCATTCAGGAGAGGTGACTTTTTTTTTCGTGCCGCCAGTGCGTGAACTGTGCTCGGCTCGGGGGTGCCCCGCCAGCCCCCAAAAAATTGGGGAACCTCCAGGTGTCGTATGCAGGTTGACTTGATCGGCCGATCTGTGATAACATACACTTCATTTCAGGAATACAGTTTGTCTCGCCTACGGGATGGGATGGTAGTAACGGTGAAACTTATGAGAAACGGATCTATTGTTTTGGCGGCCGCGGTGGCCGCGACGTGGTTGTCGGTTCGGGGCGACAATGTCGGGGCGACATTTGATTTCAGCGACGGGGTGAGTATCAAGCGCAAGGCGTTGACGTGTCTTGAGACGGGGCGCAACGAACGTGCCATCCCATGGGAAGGGTGGACGAGCGTCAATTACAAGAATCGTCAGAAGATAGAGTTCGGAAAGACGCTTAACGGCAAAGAGGTTCTGTACATCGGAGGGCCTGCATCGAAGTGCGACACGGCGTGGCGCGCGGTTTCTCCCCGTGTTACCGTGCCGAAGGGTGCGGACCGCTGTTTCCTTTCCTTCAATATCGAATCCGCCTGCCCGCTTCCTGAGACGGACGGTAAAGTGGTCGGCTGGAACAATGTTTTCCATTGGTACGGGGCTAACGGCGCGGCTATGCCGCATTCGACAATGAGCTATATCGTGGAGAAGGCCGGCGTCACCCGCATCCGCACCTCGGTCGCCGTTCCGGACGGAGCCGTCGCCGTGAGCGTCCAGTTCGGGTGCGACAAGCCCGATGTCGGTGCTGGCGAGCGGGTGGTGTACAGCGATATCGAGGTTTCGTTCTCCGACGGGACTCCGGCCTATCTGAAGGAGGGAAGGTTCGTGTCCTCGATCCGAAAAGGCGGACGCATCTCATGGAAGGCCGACACGCCTGCCGGAACGGCGGTGCGTTTCAGGGTCCGTGGCGGCGCCGACGGGAAGGCTCTCGATTCCGCTCCGCTCGTCGGACCGGACGGATCTCCGAAGACCTTCTATACCGGACCGTTCGAAGCGAACTTCCCGTATGTGCAGTACGAGGCGCAGCTCATCTCCGCGCCCGGCGTGACTCCCGCATTGAAGGAGGTGTGTGTCGGGAATGCAGTGGACCGCAACTGGCTGCCGGTCAAGGACAAGATCGCCCCGTGCGTGAAGGTTGTGAGCGAAACGCCCACTACAGACCGTTCCGAGCGTCTCAAACTCAAGGTCACCGACGGATCGTGCGTGGACTGGCGTTCTGTAAGCGTGTCCGTAGATGGGAAGAATATGACGGAGTCGTTTGCCCGAAACGGTGATGTTCTCGCGCAGACCGGTTCAGCGGCTTGGAGGGACGGACTCCACAGTGTCAATGTTGTTGCTGCCGATATGCACGGCAACTGCTACACGAATCGACTTGCCTTCTTCATCGGTGAGGCTCCTGATGTCCCGAAGGTTACCTTGCGCGATGACGGCATGGTTCTTGTGGGCGGCAAACCGTTTTTCCCGATCGGTGCGTATGGAGTGTGCAAGCGCGAATTCAACGGCATGGATTATGATGTCGCGTTCGAAGGTCTCAAGGCGGCGGGCTTTAACTTTGCACACACGTACGACAATACCTGGGATTCTGAATTTCTTGCCGCTGCGCGCAAATACGGGTTCAAGCTCTGGGTGGCTGGACGCTACATGCACAGGAACTTTTTCGAAAAAGGGCGCAACAATCCTGAGATTCTGTCTTGGTATATCGGCGACGACACAAGCATCAACACAAGGCCGGAAGAGCTGCTTTGCTACCACAACTCGCTGAAGGCGGTCGACCCAACGCGCATTACCTGCCAGGCGGATGTGATTTTCTCCAACAGGGAGATCTCCAACTTCGCTCCGTACGTCACCGGCGCGGACGTCTTTATGCCGGAGATATATCCCATACTCGGTTGGGAAGGGGATCCCCGTGACGAAATATGCGTGGCGGTTACCATCCGCGACATGCAGGGCGTGCATCGTGAGATGCGTGATTTCGGCGATGGCAGGAAACGTTCGGTCTGGCCGATCATGCAGTGGTTCAAGGGCTGGCTCGGCTGGCAGCATTTCCCGTCCAAACAGCAGCTTTTCGCCACGAGCTTTGCAGCACTCGCCAACGAAGCAAACGGCATCACTTGGTACACATATGGCGGCTTTTACGACAAGAAGCGCAAGGCACACAACGAGGGCATGACCTCCGCGCCAGATCGTTGGAAGGATATGTGCGAACTCGCCACATGGATAAAGGAGCTGTCGCCCGCGCTTCTTGAACGCACCGGAGTTCAACCGTCAGTTGAAGTTGTGAGTGGTCCGAGAAGCAACAAACTCGGTGGACCGACCATCACATATCTCCTGAAACGGCACGGCGGCAAGGCATACTTGATTGCGGTTAATGCGACAATGGAGAACGTCAAGGCCCGTTTCCGTATTGACAGTGTGGGCGACATAGCCGAGGCTATGCGTGAAAATCGCAAGGTGAAATGTCCGGGCGGCGTTCTCGAGGACGATTTCGGTCCGATCGGATTCCATGTCTACAAGCTGACCGATAGATCATTCCGTCAATAACTATCCAGAAAAGCGAGGTTTAGCATATGAGGAAAATCAAACTTCAGATGGGTTTTGCTGTCATGGCTTGTGCGATGCTTCCGACTGTGTCGATGGCGGATGGAGGCACGGAACCGGCATCTGCTACGCTCGGCAGGCTTTCTGCCGCGCATTACGTTCAGGATGGGCTTGTTCTCCATTTCGATGGAATCGAGAATGCGGGGTTGGGCAAAGCGCACGACAGTTCCGCTACGGTATGGAAGGATCTTTCCAGTAATGCGAATGATGCGAATATTGTGCGATCAACCATTAATGAAGGGGATTTAGGTGATTGGCTCGAGAATGGCTACCGTTTCGCAGGGTATTCCGCTGCAGTGACGAAATTCACTCAGGATATTGCACCGCATCTCAAGGCAACAATACAGACGGTGACGATGTTCAATCCTGCCGACCAGAGAGCCAACTATGCCATTGATGGAGTGAATTACAAGTTCTATCCGTCGATGTTCGGAAGCGACAAGGAAAGGTTCTACATTTTTACGGAACAGACATCGCCGCATCTCTACGCTAAATTAGGCAGTACGAAGGTGACGATGTGGTCTTGGAAAGGGCGGTACGCGACAGTCCTTGAGGATAGTGGAGCAAGTTTGCTGTTTGAGACGGATGTGCCAAGCGCGGAGCTTGTTCCCGGAACTTCAACGGAGCCGATAGGCGAATATATGTGGTGTATCGGATCGGCGAGAGTGCATAACAACCAGTATGGCTACTATTGTGCAATGACTGGTACGGTCCATTCCGTTCGTGCGTACAGCAGAGTGCTTGCCAATGATGAGTTGAAGTGGAACAGATTGATCGACGATTACCGGTTCTTTGGCGTTAAAGACAAGTGCTTACCGACAAATGCGGTTGTTGTCGTTTCCAGTGCGGAAGGCTGCGGCGGTATAGACGCAGATTATATGTATTTGCCTGTTGGATGGACATTTTCCGCTTCGCCAGAAATCAAAACGGTGGGGGATAAAGGGTATGTTGCATCTGGGTATGTTCTTGAAACATGGGATGAGGCGACGAAGTCCTGGATCAATCCTGTTACCAATCTCCAGTCTGCCGCCTGGACAAGTCCGGCGTCAGGAAACTGGCCGAGTGTAAGGCTTACATGGATGACGCGAATAGTTCGGGGCGTTGTCGCCGTGCCGGATGTCGGCGATTATGTTCAGGATGGACTTGTTCTGCACCTTGACGGATATCGCAATGTCGGAGCAGATGTGCCGCATTCAAATTCGGCTGTGGAATGGGTTGACCTTGCGAGCGGAACATACGCTACGATTTCGCACACAACCGAAGATGCCAGCGGATGGACTGAAGACGGATATTTCTTCAGTGGAAAGACTGTCGCGACAATGAACAACCAACTTACATTGTCCACAACGGTGTCGGTTCAGGTCGCATGTGGCAATGTGGATCTGTCCGCGCAAACATCCATATCGCCCACAATAATGGGCCTCACATCCACGAGAGATTCTTTGAACATCTATTGGAATCCAGATGTCCAATGCTGGTATTGGAAGCTTGGGGACTATATCGCGGGCGAGAAAAAATCGTGGGGAGGAAATTACATTACGGCAATTTATATAGACGGGCAGAAATCCTTCTTTGAAACACCAACCCCGACCGCATGGGGCACGTTGAACAAACCGGCGAATATAGGTGTCATTACGCCTGTGTTCGGAGGTGGCAGAGGAACTGCCCAGGTGCCGTACGACGACTGGTATCTTGTTGGCGAGATAAAGAATGCGCGCATTTATGATCGAGTCTTGACTAATGAGGAGCTTGAAAAGAACCGTGAGATTGATGAAGCGAGACGTTCATACCGTCCGAATGTGGAAGTGGCGGATGGTTCGTGCGGGGCGGCGGTTGAGGAGCCCGGTCTCTACCATGTGCAGGGCGAATGGACATTCTCGGCCACGAACGTTGTGGACAGGTTCGGCTGCCATCGCACTGTTGTCGGTTACACGCTCGAAGCAGCACAGGATGGAGTATGGGGTGAACCGGTAAGATATCATGGTTCTACCTATACTCACAAGGTTGATGAACAGGTTTCGGATTTTGTGCGCCTTGTGTGGCGGTTGAGTCCCCGCGGACTGCGCGTTATTGTGCGGTAGTCGGTAGCCGTTTTTTTGAGCAGAAAAGGAACAGCCATGAAATCGAATGTGATAGCATCGGCGATATTCGGCATGATTGTCGTTGCTTCTGTATCTTTTGCGCACGCACAGTCTTCTGTGTTTGATGATCTGCAGCCTCAGCCCAAGAAGGTTGTGGCGTCGGGTGGGGTTTGCGAGGACGTGACCAATGTTCGATTCGTCAGGAAGACCATTGATGGGGTGCGGAGTGATCTCTTGCCCGAAGCATATGAACTTCTGATTGCCGGTGATGGCGTAACGGTATATGCTTCCGGCGAAAAGGGTAAACGCTACGCAAAAGCCACGCTTGGACAGCTGGTGAAGCTTTCCGGCGGCAGAGTGCCGTGCGGGACGGTGACAGACTGGCCTCAGTACCGTTGGCGAGGTTTGATGCACGATTGCGGACGCAACTATCTTGACGTTCCGTCGCTTTGCAAGGTGCTCGACCTCATGGCTGCGTACAAGCTGAACCTTTTCCATTGGCATATCACTGACTATTACGGCTGGCGGCTTGAGTCCAAGAAATATCCGGCTCTGCAGGCGCCTTGGGCGTTTCGACGCCAGATGTCGAGATATTACACCCAAAAAGAGTTTCGCGATGTTCTGGACTATGCTAAAGAGCGCGGAATTACCGTGATGCCTGAACTTGATGTCCCTGGACATACACTTGCATTCCGTAAAGGACTAAACATCGAGCATATGGCAGAACGCAGGGTCAAGGATATTGTCTGCGATCTCATTGACGAGCTATGTTCGCTCGCCACTTCCGAGGAGATGCCGTATATACATCTTGGTACGGACGAGGCCCGTACGCCCTGGGAACAGGTGCCGGACTCATATTGTCCTGCATGGGCTGAACAGGTTCGAAAGAACGGACGCATACCGGTAGGATGGACTCCCGGAAAGGCAATGATAGGTGAAGATGGACAGAAGAGCGTAAAGATGATCTGGCAAGGCGGTTTCAAACCAGAGCCGGACGAATCGGCCTTTGACACGGTGGGGCTTTATTTCGGGAACAACGACCTGTTGAATATCCTGAACATAGCGGCGTTCTCCAAGCCGTTCAGATATGAAATGCCTGAAGTCCAGAAGCTTGGTCCCGTGATGTGCTCCTGGCACGATGACATGCTGGGTGAAGATACGTCAATTCTGCTCCGCAACAACTTTTTCGCGCCGGCCATCGTAATGTATTCGTCCTTGATGTGGGAAAGGCGCGATGTTGACCGTCCGGAATACATGGCGAAGCTTCCTAAGCCCGGAACGGCAGATTTCGACCATGTCAGCAGGTTCGAAAACCGCATAGCCGTCCATCGCGACAGGGTTCTTGCGGATTTGGACATGCCGTTCTCTTTTGTCAGGCAGACCCATATGCGGTGGCGCGTGTCTGACGGGAAGGGGCGTGTGGTCGCAAAGGATGTGCCGCAAGGCACTGTATATGTGCGCAGGTGGTTGCGCGATGTGAAACCGGATTCGACAAACTCCTTCATTGCAGCCAAGACCGGAGTCGCAATCCTTGAGACGTGGATTCGCAGCGACATTGATCGTGAGATTGGCGCATGGATCGGTTTTACCCATTTCAGGCGCAGTGGCGGACGTAAGATAGGTCTTCCGTCACTTGGGGAATGGGATGGTGTCACGAAGGGGATTAAGGTGGAGGTCAACGGTTCCATCGTGCCTCCGCCGGTGTGGGGGCGGCCCGGTCCGGTGTTCTCCATGCAGCATCCAGAGGAGTCCACGTCAAGCTTTGTTTCCGAGCTTCCGTTCACGAATGAGGAATATTGGATGCGAGAGCCGACAAAAGTGTCTCTAAGAAAAGGATGGAACCATGTGAAGATATCGCTGCCGCATGCAGTCGATCTTTACGGATACAACTGGGTCGCCACATTCATTCCGGTTTCAGGAACGACAGCGAAGCCGAAAGAGGTTGAAGGGTTGGAGTATTCCTCCGAACCCAAATGAAATTCAGAACTTCTTCATGAGGTTATCTGACAACCGTCAACCGACATTGATTTTTGATATTTCGGTTGAAAAAAAAAATGGTTTTGGTATTATTAAGAGCAATTTTCATTTACACAATGAGGGAGACTCTTTATGTCGAGACCGTTTGGATGCATTGCGCTGACGCTGTTTCTTGTTTCGTGCATATATGTGCGATCCGATGCGCTTGACTGGCCGTCGGATTTCTGGACGCAGATCACCAATTCCATGGCGTTGCCGTCGGGATCGCAGATTGCTTCCGGTTCCGGGACGGTATCGCTTGAACCTGTTTCAGGCGACATTGCGTTCGCTGATGAGCTTGGAAGCGAGAGCGTTCCTTTCGATTCCCGCTGGTGTACATCCGGAACATCCAATCTCGCATCCCTTGATTCGCGTCCGTGCGGAATGGTGTTGACATTGAGGTGATTTCAGGCATTTCAAAATCGGGAGCTCGTAGAATATGGACAAGTCAAAGACAATCTGTGTAGGCATTTGGGCTGTTGCTCTGTCGGCAGTGGCGGCAGGACCGCGCATAGTCGATTCAGAAGTGGGGATTTCGCAGGATCCAGATACGCGTCGCGTAACGGTAAGTTATTCGCTTTCGGGTGAACCTGGCATTGTCACATTTGCTGTGCAGACGAACAGTGCGGATTCCGGATGGGTGGATGTTGGCGGCAAGGCGGTTTCGTGCGTTTATGGCGATGTGAACCGCGTGGTGACGAACATCGCAACTCAATCATCGTTTGTGTGGATACCTGACGATGTCTGGCCGGACAGGCTGATAGCCGACGGAACCTTGCGCGGCGTAGTGACGGTGTGGCCAACGAACGATCCTCCAGACTATGCGGTTGTCGAGCCTCGCATCAAGGGCGGGATTTCGTATTACGCGAATGCTGAATCCCTTCCCGGTGGAGTGACAAATTCCATTTACAGACGTGGCAAATTCCTGATGCGGCGCATCCGTGCAACAGGGAAGCGTTTCATGATGGGGGCACCTCTCGATGAAAGTGGCACCGTCACATTCAAGGAAACTCCGCATGTGGTTACGCTCACGAATGATTTCTATATCGGAGTGTTTGAGGTCACTCAGGATCAATGTAGAATTTCCGGCGTCTCGTGGGATGAGTATTTCTATTTTACGAATCTGCCGTATTCGTCAGAACTTCCCTTGACAGGCATTGACTATTCAGAGATAAGAGGTTCATCGGCCTCGGTGGGAGGGACATGGTCATCCAAGGTCTCTCCATCGGAAGGGCACAAAGTCGCAGATAATTCTTTCCTTGGAAAGCTTCGTCAGATGACCGGTGTTGAGTTCGACATCCCTACCGAGGCGGAATGGGAGTTTGCGTGTCGGGCGGGGACGGCCGGACCAACCTATGCAGGATGGATGTATAACGATCAGATGCTTGATGAGATTGCATGGTTTGCTGAGAACAGTAAGAGTGATGACAATTCCATTGCGTATCCTACCGATGATAATTCTAGAGCGTTCGGTACACTTCCGCG
>JAGBFY010000593.1 GCA_017936245.1 Kiritimatiellia bacterium | reverse complement strand
CCCTGCCCCTGAGGGTCAGACCCTCAATGCCGTCCGATGCAGATGATCCGCTCGAACTTGTCCGGCATCCCAAGGTCGAGGCGGCACTTGCACGTCTTGGCGGCACAGAAAAATCGCTTGAGGCGGAGATCCGCCGCCAGTATCCGGATCTCAAGCTCGGTCCTGCTTATGCCAACGAAGAGGGTCTAGACAGGTTCGGACTCATTGCAGGCGCATCCATTCCGCTGTGGAACCGAAACCGCAAGGGAATCGCCGAAGCCGAAGGCACGAGAGACGAGGCGCGCCGTGCGGCGATAGACATGTGGCGTTCGCTCGTATGCGATGCAGCAACAGCAAGAGTGCATCTCTCGAACCTTCTGATGCACCCGCCGATTCCGGCGAACGAACGCGAGCAGACTGATAAACTTGCCGACGCGGGAGAGCTTACGCCTCTCGACTATCTCGCTGTCCGCGAACAGATATTCGACCTCAGGCTCGACGAACTTAACTGGCGGCGCGATGTCGCACTTGCCGCCGCCGAACTCCAAAGATTCAAAATTGACCGTTAACCGACAAAGGATACTACCATGAATTTCAGAAACACACTTATCGCCACCATCACTACTGCCGCAATGTTGGGCATATGCGGATGTGAAGAACATCACGAAGGATGCGGACATCAGCATCATCACGAAGAGAAGCATGACCACGCCCATGAACACGAGCATAAGCACGGCGAATCATGTTCGCATGGCCATACGCCCCAAAACCCTCATCACTCATCTCCCATCTCCCATCTCTCATCTCCCAACCCCCATCTCACCATCCCTCTCGCCGTCCAGAAGGTCATGGGACTGAGAACCGTCCATGCGGAAATGCGGCGCGTCACTTCGACAATGTCCTTCGCCGGAAGATACGAACTCAACCCCGATGCGCGGCAGAAGATCGCAACTCCGGTTTCAGGACGTCTCACACTGCATGTGAAGGCCCTTGCCCATGTTAAGAAAGGCCAGGCCATCTTCTCCGTATCGTCACCGGAGCTCGTAGCGAGAGCACGCGAGATCGACGCGCTCGAAAAGAGACTTTCCGTGTACCGCGAAATCAAGACGCCCAACGCAGCTCTCGAGAACGAACTTGCCGTAAAGCGAGCCGAGCGCGAGGCGCTTCTTGCCGGTGCAGACGAAAAGGACGGAATCGTGACCGTCCGCGCGGCGGAGGACGGAATGATAGAATCGCTCCTGGCGCAGAACGGCGCATGGCTCGAGACCGGCGCGGCGGCAGTCCAGACCGTCCAGATGCACGACCTGCGATTCAAGGCGCTTGCCGCCGCTTCCGATGCGCTTCGGCTCAAGGATGCAATGCCGGCGAAGGTTGGGGATAATGCAGGCCGCATCCAGCTTGGCATCGGAGATGATTCCGGCCTTGTGCCCATATATGTGCTGTTCGATTCCGAAGTCTCCGCGATTGCAGGGGAAAGAGGTCAGGCCGAATGTGTCACGGACGAAACGGAAAGCCCCCATATTGCGGTTCCGTCAAAATGCATCGTCTCGGTAGGGCTTCAGCCGATGGTCTTCATGAAGGATCCGCACAATGCGGAACGCTTCATCGCAATCCCTGTAACCCCCGGCGCAAGCGCCAGCGGCTGGACGGCAGTCGAGGGTCTGTCCCCACACTCAAATAATCCTCACACGAGGGATCTGGCCCCGTTCAGATGCGAAATCGTATGCGAAGGTGCATATGAGCTGAAACTCGCCCTTCCTTCCGCAGGAGACAAGAAGGAATCAGGCCACTTCCACGCCGATGGCACCTTCCACACCAGCGAGCACTAACAACAACCTATACCCATTTCTGGAAGCGGCTAGATGGCGGCGCTAAAACGGGAGGGGCAACGTCCTCGTTGCCCGCAACCCCATCCCGAAACCGCACAAACACCAAAATCAAGCTATCCGCAAAAACAGCACGATGCCATAATCAAATTTTTACTCTTCTTGGGGTGTCACCCCGGATTTCCCCTGAAGTTCCCCTGAAGTTCCACTATCCCCAAATCAAACTATCTCAAAAATCACGCTATATCGCCACTAAATTGGCATTCTTCTTGAAGTTCAACCCTAGATTTCCACCAGATTTCTCGATACGGCGAGACCACCGCGAAAGATCTTGAGGCGTATGAGGGAACTCCGCCGTCGATTGTCGTGGAGACTTTCGACAAGGTTGACGGACAGGGACGTGCTTCTGTCCAGGGGGCGCCAAAAGGTGCTGAAGACGCTACCGGACGATTCTTATGCCGTCAGGCGCATCGACATCGGTCTTCAATGTACCGTCGGGTAGCTTCTCCACCCGAACCTTCACGGCGCGGCCGTCAGGAAGCGCCATCGCCCCTTCCGCCCACGAAAGATCTCCGAGGAACGGCTTCACTTCAACCGTCTTGCACCCGACTCCGACGGGCCGGATTCCCAGCACATGGTTTATGCACCATGAAGCAGGAGCGCCCGCCCAGCCGTGACAGAGCGAATGGCGGAATCCGAGATAGCAGAACTGGCCGAAATCGCCGTGCACATCCTTTTTCCCGGCAACAGGCATCTCGTCGATGCGGAACGCATTGTTCGTCCATGCAAGGTTGAAATCCTCCCAGAAACTCGTCGCCCCCATGTCCAGCATCCCACCCCAGTAGTCGCGTACGGTATCGAGAGCTCTCTGGTCCTCGCCGGCAGCGCTCATGCCCTCTATCATGTAATAACCGTAGAACGTCGAAACGTCCTTGTGTCCGTTCGCACCGAGAACACCGGCGAACATCTCCTTGGGATTACGCAAGCCGGACAACGCGAGCATCGCCGCGGCGGACTTTGCACCGTTCGGATCGGGTTTCAGTTTCGAAAGTTCTGTCTCCATTCTGCGGGCCTTTTCCGCCAATCCCGGAAGGTCTGCGGCTTCAGCCAGAAAAAACGCGTCCCGTGCCGACATGAGGGCCAGACCCTGCGTACCAGCCTCGCACGCAACGGGATTGCGGAGAGTTGGCCAGTCCAGAAAGCTTCCCGCAAACCATTTGCCGTCCTTCATGCCGGAAAGGACGTGGTCGAACGTCTTTTCAAGATATGCCGAATGGCGGCGCACATAATCGGCATCTCCCGTGTACCTGTACCATTCCGCAACGTTCCGTATCCACCAAAGCGTGTACGTAGGCATGCCGTGCATCCAGCGGTCTGGAACGGAAGTGGCCGCCATGTAGTCGAGCGACTTTGGAATGATGTCAGCCGCGCCGAACACGTTCAGTATCGCCATCGTCTCGGGATGCATGTCCCCCATCCATACGAGACGATCGCGCTTTATACCATCCCAGAGATAATCCTGGCAGCACAGATGCACGGTTCTCACCGCAGTCTCGAACACACGGTTGAGCCGTTCATCGGATGAACGGAAATATCCTGTCCGCTTCATCGGACGCATCAGGGAGACCGCCCTGACAAACTCGAATCCCGCCTCGCCGCCGGACACGAAATCGATGCGCAGAAACCGAAACCCCGTGTTCCCGACCTCAATAGACCCGAAACGCGGCACGGACAGTTCGAAATCCCGCATCGCATGATCGTTTGTCGCGTATTTCCCGTCGCCTATCGTGCTCATCGTTTCCGATACGGATTCGCCGAAACGCAGACGGAGCCGCGCACCGGCGGTCCCTCCCGGACTCATTCCCAGCTGGATTCCGCCATGAAGCTCGCGGCCGAAATCAAGTATGACGCCGGGCGTCTCGCCCCGGTTCACCATCTTGCATCCGTTCTGCGTTCCGAACCGGCCCTCGCAGACCTGACCGAATTTCCGGTCGAGAAGCAGCTCCGGTTTTTCAACACATCTGCGCGCCTCCCATCCGTCCTCGTGCTTCTCGGAGGACGTGCACCATACAATCCGCTTGGGATAGACGTATGTGCGCGTTCTCGGATCGACAGTATCCTCCTGTGCGGCTGCGCAGACAAAGAGGAATGATCCCAACGCATACGAAAAGACTGCACTTGCTGTACGGCATATGTCCATGACGATATCCTATCTGCTTGGTGATGCCTGATGAGGCATGAGAAGCCGTATCCAATGCGGCGTAACAGCCTCAAGCGGCTTCGGCAACGGTGCGGCGGCATCCGCCGTCTGCCACACGCCGCGCCAAACGCCGCCGATCTTGACGAGCGCCACATCCTCCGGTTTTTCGAGCGAAAGAGAGATCCCGGGACCTTCGATGCGGGAGAGTGCACCGCACGCCAAGGCTGCAACCTCTCCATTCTCGCAGCGTACGGCGGCAACGCCCTCAGCCGCAACCAACACCTTCACACCGCCGGACACGATCTGTTCCGCTATCGGCAACCCTCTCGGACATTCCCAGCTCGCACGTATGCGGACTGCCGTTCCGTCTATCAGCCGAAGCGTTCCGTCCGGTTCGGGATATACGGCGCCAGCCCTTGTCTTCCCTTTCGCACACGGTTGGCGCACGGCGCCGGAACATGCCAGATGGCTTTTGGCCGCATCGATGTCGTCACTTCCGAAAACACGGGTTTTGAGCGTCCGTCCCTTCACGACCGAATCAAAGGCAGCTCTCTCGCCGTCGCTCAACTGATGGAGCATGACGGCATGATATCTCTGCCGCCCGACACGGAGATAGCCGTCTCCGTCAAGCGAGAATGTCCCTATGCGGAACTCGCTCGCCGGATAGGCATCCACCCACCAACCATCGGCAAGAAGATCGCATATCTGCGCCTTGCCATGGTCGTTCCACCCGTCTCCGCTCCAGTCCACCAGTTTCTCGTGTCCAAAGACGAAAACAATCGGTGAATCCACCGGAGCACGGGAAACAAGGCTCGGCAGACGCACGCGAGACTGGGCCGTCACGCAATCCGGCGCAAGCAGGTCCGTCGACAGCCGCACACGCGATTCCTCCCACGGCATCTTTACGTATTTCTCCATCTCTTTAGGATCGCCGCTGTACAGGCAATGATACACCTGCCGGCCTCCGCACATGGCGTACGTCCAAACCCGGAACGTATTTCTCTCCGGCGTGGCCGAATAGCCTTCGTTGAGCCACACGGGGCTGTCCCACTTCTTCGAAAGGGCCGTCAGCACATAAAACGCAGTCACTTCGTCGCCCTGCGCCCAGTCGCGCTTCGCCTGCCACCAGTTCAGCCCATTGTGGAAATATTCCTGCGGACATATCCAGCAATGCCAGGTGGGATGCTTCACTACATACACATCCTTCCCGAAAAGCCGTTTGTCCGTATCGTAGAAGTCACGCTCGATCTCGACATTCCGGTCGAGGATGAGTTTCATGAATGCACCAATGGAGGCAGAACGCTCAGAATCCCCCTTTGCCCCCAAGGCCATCAGCGGAAAGTCGTCCATCAGGTTGCGTCCACTGGCCTTGCGGTATGCCTCAGCCATGTTCGGCGACCACCAGAAGGTGCGCAGATCCGGCAGATAGTCCGGCATGAAACCCCATTCATCATGCATGGCGCCATCCGCGCCAAGTTCCTTGCACCGCGCCATCAGTTCCCGCGCGAAGGGAATCAGATGAGGCGAAAACACATCTATGCAGTGATAATCGGCGACAAGAACAGCTATCAGCATCTCGTCGCAGTCAATGCCCGACACCGTCCCGCTGACAGTCGCCGAGGACCGCTCCATCCGCCCGGCGCCGTCTTCCGTCGGCACATGCCATTTCTTCATGGACACATCCGCCCGGACGCCAATAGGACGCCGTCGCGAAAGATCGGGCGTTCCGTCCGGTTTCCGCTTCACCGCGAACGCAACTTGTGCACGGGCGGCGAGGGGACGGTAGGAAACGGCGGTGCCGGAGGTCATGTGGTCTTCCGCATCCTTGAACTCGTGCACAAAGGAGGCGCAGCCGTTCGTGGGCGTCGCCATGACGACAGCCGCAACGCCTTGCATCTCCTTTGGCCAGCGGGAAAGGAATTCACGCCGGGCAATGCGGGGATCGGTATCCATGTACGCCTTCACCCCGGCGGCACGGGTCTTTCCAAAAAAGTCCCTGGCGGCAGACCGCACCTCCCTGTCTCCGAATTCCGGATTGCACCGCAGGCTTAGCGTCACACAATTGTAGGTGCTCCCGGCGAGGCCTTCGTCCACCAGGCGGTTGAACGTTTTCATTCCGTCAGAGAAGTCGCGCGTCGTAAACCACCAGAAAACGTTCTCCGGCAACACTCCCACCGGCAGACGGCGGACCGTACGCCCTTCGTTCTCCAAATGGAACCTCACGAGAGGATCCGACGCTGATGAAGACACTGCGCCACGCGCAGTCTGCTGCAGCACGGCGCAGCAGCAGACAAAAAACACCGACAATTTCATATTCGTCTATTCTACCGGAACTTTACCACCAATCCGCCCAGGACCAGAACCGACGCTTCCTTCACGGAACCATCCTCCATCTGGAGCGAGAACTTCCAGCGTCCCAACTTGTCGAAGCCGAAACTCTCCGTCCCCGTCCCGGCGAAAGACCTTGTCGTCTCCTCCGCGTCCGGAGACAAGACAGTCAGAGAAGCCGTCTTTGACGCATCGCCGCCCCAGTTGTCACCCGAATATGCAACAGGAAGGGCATCCGCTCTGCGCGTTTTGCGGTTCGGCCCCTCTTGCACGGAATCCACTCCAAACGCCGACGAGTCTCCGCTTTGCGCAAGATCGCCGCCATCCTGGAACACGGACCACGGAACGCCGATGCGGGCCGTGCCCTGAGCAGAGTTGACAAGCGTCCAGACACCGCCTTTATCGGCGGGAAACGCAACCGAACCTGATGAATCGGCGACATCGACAAGCATTGTCGTGGCGCCGTCCCACGCTGTCGCTGTGACGGTCTCTTCCGCAAAGTAGGATACCTGCAATGCCGACAGTTCATCCGCCGTCGTGGCCGCATAAGTCGCATCCGACGACGTCCACACGGCAAATGCCGCCGCCGTCTCCGTCTCCGCCATCACGTCACCCACCGCCGCATGAAGGGAATACACGCAAGCGAGAAATGCGACACCAGCAAATCCGTATTTTTTATTCATGGGAACACCCCCGCCAGAAAACATCATTTCACGATATGGAACACGCGGAAGCCGGTCCAAGGCGCGGTTGCCGACGGAATCTGGCTTAACAGACCTCTAAAATCAGGAGTAAACCATAGCCAGTTGTCTGTGTGTGAATCCCCATAAGATCCACCTCCGCGTATAATCACAGCCGACACATTCCCGTCTTTACGGACTTTAGGAACAAACGGATCCGTACCATCCCGACCGCCTTCACCGTCATTATCGTCCAAACAGATTTCCCAAACGTTACCTGATGTATCGTAAAGACCTATTGTATTGGGCAAACGCGACCCAACCGCGACTTTCCCGCCACCGCTATTCGCCTTGCAGACGATATAATCCGTATTCATCTCACCGCCCCATGAATATGTCGTAGTGGTTCCGGCGCGCATACATATCTCCATCATCATTTCCGTAGGCAGGTCGAAATATCGTTTCGACAGATAGTTGAGACGCTGAAGAAACGTTCCCGTGTTGGGGCCGGACGCAGGAACATTATCCGCAGGAGTAAGGTTCGAACCACGAAGACCATACCACGAAACATTCGCCTTTGGTTTCGTGTCACCGCTTCCGCCGCAAACTTTCGCATACTGCGCACTTGTGACAGGGAATACCCCGGCATAATACACGTGACTCATTGTCCAGGATTTACCTTTCGCATAATTAATACCTGCCGGCACCTTGCGGAGGACAAGCTTGTCAGTCTTGTACAGATCCGTGTTGTAGCGTGCGTTGGAGGCATCCTGCGAAATCATCAGCCCTTCCCATGCAATGCGGCCGGTGGCGAGATCGACGATCATGTAGTCGTCGCCGCTCGGAACTTCCGACGCGATAAGCTTCGCCGTCATCGTGCAGTTCTTCGCTTTCAGGCCCGCAGGCAACTCGTACGCGACGGTATGGGTTCCGTCCGAAGCGTTGGCCGACACGTCCGACATTCCGTCGATGGCATATTCCTTCCCGTCGATTGTCGCCGTGAACACGATTTTGGCGTAAACGCCCGCCGACACATTCTGTCCACCGGAAACAGTGTACGTAATGTCCAGCTTGTTGTTCCACGGCCAACGCTGGGCGACGCTGTCCACCGTTATGGACGAAGCGTCCGCAGAAACGGTTCCGCCAAACATTGCGCACATCGCACTTGCGAGCGCGGCTTTCAAGGCCAATTTCATTTTCATGGTTGGATTCCTCCTCATTTTGATTGTGTATCGATTAGATTGTGCTTCACCTCGTAGCGGCGAAAGTCGAGTTTTCGGACACCATCCTGAAGATCAATGTCCACCGACACAGGATGGTCAGCCGTATTCACCGCAACGAAAAGCCTTCTTCCGTTCACCGTCTTCCTCCACCATTCGACGCAAGCGTCGCCGTCCTTGACCGTGCCCGTCTCCACCGGTCCGTCCGCAAGGACAAGATCCCGGACCGACCGGATTTCGCGAACCGTCTTGGAAAACTCCGCCCATACTTTCGGATCCTGCGCAGCAGTGAAGTACTCGTCGGTGTCGCGGGCGTAAACCCACCACCACAGTCCGTTGCATTCCTTCACGATTCCGAGAAATGCGGCGGCCCGCATCTGATCGCCGTCGGGATTGAACTTTGCGGCATCGGGCTTCACGCCTTTGCGTCGCGCAACGCTCTGCCGCTGGTCGTAGCACGAAAGAAGCAGTGTGATCGGAGAATCGTTTTCGAGGAAGCGCCGATGTTCGTCAACCTGCTTCACCACGGAAGCGGGATTGCCGTACGCCTGCGTCCAATGCGTATCCCACGTGCGGCGGTACTCGTTCATGGTCGACGCCCACGTCGTCATCACGACTGCATGGTACGGATCAAGCGCCCGGACGAGATCGGCGAACTCCACAAGCCTGTCCGGGGTGACAAAATATCCGGGGATTTCAGGCTCGTCGAAAAGATACCAGCAGAACAGTCCCGGATGGTCGGCCAATGCGCCGACACGTCGCGCCACGTGGGAAAAGTTGCCCTGTACGATTCCGTTTTTGGAGTTCACGCCGCGATCGAAACCGACGAATGCGCGAAGTCCGGACGCATGGCAGACGTCGAGATACTTTCTGCATGCCTTGTCGTCCTGACTGAACTCCCACTGGTAGGAGTGCACCACATCCAATCCCGATTCGCGTACCTCCGCCATGCACTTAGGAGCAACCTCATATGTCCCGAGAGGGAATATCCTCTTGCTGTTCTCCAAATAGGTGCCGGAGGAATCGACCGTGACGCCGTTTTCTGGTTTTGGGGTGTTCAGGAGATAGAATACGCCAGCCGTGCGGTTTCCGGCGGAGTCGACGGCAACAACCTCCCCTTCAGTGAGCCCGCGGGGCCATCCGCCTGATGGCGCCGCAAACGCAAAACTTCGCACGCCGCGCATATCCGATCCGGCATAGCGGCCCTTTATGTCGCGAAACCATACGCCGGGAAGAATGATCCCGGAATCCTTGACGCGCACGGTGACAGTCTCCTCCGGCGAAGTAATGCGGCAGGCCTTTGTGAGTACCTCCGGCGCGAGCATGTCCAGTTCACGCAGCGCCGTCTGCGTGAAAGAACGCACGTCCGGATCGGTTCTGCCCTTCGAATTGACCCTCCAGTACCACACGCCGGGAGAGAGCGGCTCCTCAAGCCGGAACGAATCTAAACCGCCCGCGTCAAATATCCTCGATACGCCGGGCCCGAATTCCGGTCTGGACGATATCTCGACCTCATAGCGGCGGATGCCTGGAAGCGGTTTCCACGAGAAAAGCGGACAGTTGTTCGAGACCGACGCACCATTGGCAGGGAATATCTTCAGAGTCGGTTTCTGCACCTCCGCAAATGAAATGTCGTCGAACCAAGCCTTGCCCGTCGCCCTTAAGGTCAAATAGACGATTGCGTAGGCGGCCTTCTCCGGCGCGTTCATCTGTCTGTTGCACACCATCCGTTTCCAGTCCGACGTTCCGTATCTGCCGCATGCATATTCGCCGGCCTGTATCCATTTCTTTTTCGAATCGGCCCACTCCACTATCAATCCCGCACCGACGGAATTCTTTTTTCCTTCCGCATCCCGCACATTTTCGGTCTTGACGAAACACGACGCCTCGTAAAGAGCTCCGCCTTTTACGGGAATCAGCTGCGTGATATAGACGGAATCCTTCATGGGATCAGCAACGTCCAGTCTGGCGGAACAGCCGCCGCCGTGAAACACGTTCGTGTCCAACGACATCGATGCGCCGCCGGTCCAGCCGGCGCATCCATCCTCGAAACCGGCGTTAGGAACATCGATCGCCGTTTTTGCGGCAGAGGCCGCGTAGCTCGCAAAACTTGCCGACGATAACAGCAGAGCACCTGCAGCGACCGGCTGTCTTATTTTTGAAAATATCTCCATGCCTCGAATAGTGCCATAAAACAGCAATGCACGGTATGGAGAAATGCGAACTATTTTATGTCGATTCGCGAAGAGGTCACCATTTGTGCTATACTTGCCTCCACATGGAAAGCATGGAAAGCATGGAAAGCATATCGGAGAGAAAGCGAATCCTCATACAGGTGGATTTCGGACAGAAGGCCGCCAGAGATCTTCTCGGCGGCGTGCTGCGCTACGCCGCGAACAGGAACGACTGGGATGTGCAGATACATCGGGGACATCCCAAGAACCTCATCCCGGACGCTCTCCAGAAATGGCGTCCTCAAGGCATCATCACCGACTCGCAGATAAGGCAGTCCACGGTTTCGCGCATGGTCCGCAACGGACTGAAAGGCATCGTGGCTCTCCACGACGACACCTCGCGTGGTGTCCCGGTCCATTTCGTAGGGTGCGACAATGTGATGATCGGGCGGGCCGGAGCGGATCTTCTCCTCTCCAAAAAACTGCGCCACTTCGCATACGTCCCGTCTATCGTCCGGGATGCGGCACTTGATCTGCGCCAGAACGAATTCGTTCGGCACATAAGGGAGAAGGGATTCGACGCATCCGTATATGCAGGCAAACGCGGTGTTCCGCGCCGTGACGCAAGAGAGTCGGACGGCGAACAATTGTCCGGATGGCTTGCCGCACTGCCGCCACCGTGCGGCGTGATGGCGGCATTCGACCAAAGGGCGAAGAACGTTATAGATGCTTGCAGACGCACCGGAATCGACATCCCGTCGCAACTGATCGTTCTCGGAGTGGATGACGAGGAATACATATGCACGAACACGTCGCCGACGCTGTCCAGCATTCTGCCCGACTTCAACGGCGGCGGGTTCCGTGCGGCGGCGATGTTGGACCGCATGATGGAAGAAGATTCTGGAGGCATCCCTCCCCTGACGCTCTACGGCATAAAGAAAATAGAAGAACGCACTTCGTCAATGGATGTAGGCGGCACAATGAGAAGCGTGG
>JAGBFY010000592.1 GCA_017936245.1 Kiritimatiellia bacterium | reverse complement strand
GGTCAGCCCTGCAGACGGACGGCTCATGCTCTACCTCAATGCAGATGCCGACACTCCGTTTCCGCTCAAGGGCGCGATGCGCAGCCTCCGCAAGGTGTTTGACGACAATGCACCGTCCGGGGCATACGATATCGCCGTCATACGCCTTGCGCCGGTCGACTACCACCGTTTCCACTTCCCCTACGCGTGTCGCACAGCTGAAAGCGTCCGCATCGTTCCGGGAGAATATCATTCCGTAAATCCGATAGCGCTCATCCGCCGCCCCGATATTTATGCCGACAACGAACGGCAGATTCTTGCGTGCGACGCCGATTTCGGGCGCTACTGGCTTGTGGATGTCGGGGCGTTCGGCGTGGGAACCATCGTCCAGACGTACACCGGAGAAGAACACGCGAAAGGCGACGAAAAAGGCTACTTCAAGTTCGGCGGCTCCACAGTGATCCTCATCACTAAGGCCGGTGCGCTCAGGTTCGACGATGATATCGTCCGCAACTCTACGAATGGCCTCGAAACGCGTGTGCTCTACGGCGAACGCATCGCCATTCCCTCATCCCACAATTGATAATATAAAGCAGGTCAGATTTTCCACTAATTAGATTTAGTGGCAAGGGCAATATGTTAAGCGCGGTTTGAACCACGGAATACACGGAAGATTAAGAAGTTGTTGGTGAAAGTGAAAAACGAAAAGTTCACCTGCCAAAGGGGAAGGAACGCCACGTTCACTCCACTTTTTTCTCAACATAGCCTATAAAGGATTTCCACTGCCCACGCTTAGACTTTGCTTCATCGTTCTTCTGAACAGCACATTCTTCCCCAAAAGCACGTATGCAACGGGAAGCTGATCTGCGCTTACGTTCATCATAACGAGACCATCTAACCATCTCTATGCGAGAGAAATCCACCGGAACATCGACTATCTCATCTTTCTTTTCATTCACGCGTTTATATTTACTTATCCAAATTCTAAAATCATTATCACGAATCGTCTTCGCAAGACAAACCGCCAAATCCAGAATCTCAACACCACGGCATTTAGCCGCCAGCTCAAAATCATCAAGGAAGAGTCTCCTGCAACATGAAAGACAGAATTCATCTTTCTTTTTATCAATAATACGCTCTACAATGTATCTAGGTCTTGCATCCATCAAAGGTCTAACCATCCATGATGCCAGATCTACCGCCCATTCTTTCACACCACTCCGATATATGTCATTAAATCTTTGCCTAACTTCCGGCATAACGGCAACAAGATTGGAAATAAGATCATTGTCTACTTCCTTTAAGAGCACATCGAAGAGGAATTCAACAGGGATACCCTTGCATCGCTCCATCAACATCGCATCGGATTCTAACGCACGAAACACCACATCCTGCATCCATCCGTCATCAAGCGGGCCGTCAAACCGCTCGTATTCGCGACGAAACGCCGTCCGCAACGCAACAGAAACAGTGTCCAGCCTCTGCTTGATTTCTGCAATTTCGCTCACACTAAACGAATCTGTACATTTCCATTCGCCCGTCATACGCCAGTTCCCGGTCGCCTTATACCGAAGAAGCGCACAACCGGCCGCGAGAGAAGCACACGTAGCGATAATAATTTCATACCCCATTCGATGTAATGCGGGAGGCACGATTACATCTCCGCGCACATCCAACACAGCTATCAAAACTAAACCCAGAAATATCATTGCTTTTTTACATGACATACTCATCCTCCTTCACATTATAAATCCAGTAGCAAGGCTGGCGGCATTCATTACAATCGCAACCAATGCAAGAAAACGACAGTGCTTAAAACCGTAGCATGCAACAAGTGCCCCCCACTCAACAATGACTATTGCAATTTCGCAACCGAATATAAAAACCGTATCATGACCGCAAACACCCAACAGCAGCGAAAATACCGGGTGAGTTACAAGATTAACGCCTACAACCGCAAGCCACCAACGCGGCATATCCACCCAAGCGGAAGCGGTGTATTCCAGC
>JAGBFY010000591.1 GCA_017936245.1 Kiritimatiellia bacterium | reverse complement strand
CCCCGTCAACCGCACCGGCGGCATCGTGCCGGTGATCAAGAGCGTACTCGACAACGTCACAGGCATCTACGACGTGATTTCCGGAAAAGAATGAATGAGAATACGGTTAGGACTGCTTCTCTAGAGGCACTTGCAAAACCCTGCAAATTCGGGAGGGACAGCGTCCCCGCTGCTCCGTATAATGATATGGGACTGTTTGCGGTATTCGCGCATGGAGATTCCGAAACGTTTCTTAAACAACGCCTTCGGCGGAGTGGGATTCTTCCAGCCGCACGCTGCCGTAATCTCGGAAATGGTCTCGTTCGTCTGGCGCAACCTGCGCTTCACCTCTTCAAGCCTGATCCTGAGAATGGCCTCATACACGCTTTCGTCCTGCAGTTCCCTGAATCGCAGCTCCAGAAGTGATCTTGAAACTTTGAATCGCGCAGCAACATCCTCAACGCCGATTCCCGTCAACGCTTCCGTGTTTATGTAGGCGAGTATTTTCTGAACAAGTCTGCCGGTCTTTGAATAGGAAGTGGTGGACTCGCGATGGACTATAGTCCTTACCCCAACCTTTCTGAAACGCTCTCTGCTGAAGAGGTCGTGTCCGGACATGATGCGTTCCAGCAGTTCAGCGGCAAGACGCCCCTCTCCGACGAAATCCGGCTGGATGCTCGAAAGACGCGGCTCTGTGTTTTCGCACAGAATAGGATCGTTATTCACTCCTATTATGCCGATCTCAGCAGGAACCTTTATTTCCACCTCTCTGCACACATCCAATATCTCGAAGGATCTGTCATCGCAGGCGGCAAGAAGACCGCAAGGCTTCCTGAGAGACTTGAGCCACACGGCAAGAACAGCCTTGTCCTCCACCTTACCGCCGAAATGCCCGATGTCGAACACCTCGCAATCGTGCCCCTCCTTGGCAAGATTCTTTGCGAACGATTCTCCGCGCTCGCGGCTCCAGTCGCTATCCGTACGATAGCCGGCATAGGCATAGCTTTTGTATATCCCCTGCCGCATAAGCGTATGGGCCGCTTCCCGGCCTACAGCGGATGAGTCGCTTTTGACGTGGGCTATGTTCTTCTTGCGTTTTTCGATTCCGCCTCCGGAAACGTTCATCACCACGGTGGGCACTTCGACCGACGCAAGTTCTGCAAGTGCATCCTCTGCGTCGGGGATACCGACTATGAAACCGTGCGTACCGAGAGAGATCTCCCGGCGCACGGTTTCTGCGGTAAACTCCTGTCTGGTGCGGTAAATGACCAGCTGCCATCTGTGCCCGGAGCTCAAATGGTCAAAAATACCGTTAAGCTTGTCCTGTCCGGCAATACCGGCCATTCTCAACGCGACCACGACTCGCCGGGGCGAATGTGATCTGACACTAGAATTTACCGGTCTGCCGTATGGACTTTTCTTCATACTGCGGATTATAGCAAAAACCGCTTAGATGCGTGCAATCCTGCCGCTTTCGATCGATTCGTAACAGCCGAGCATCGCCTGAATGGTCTCTTTGTGCCACTTCAGGTTGATGAGAGGTGTCTTCTTGTTGCGGATGCAGTCGACGAACTCATCGATGAGTCCGACCCACTCGTCGAAGTACGTGTGCTGGACGGTGTAGCGGTCGTTCGGTGCGCCGTTGTGGTACACGTTCGGACCGAAACAGTCGCACGTAAGCATGCCCTTGTCGCCGGTGATTGTGAGATTCACCTCCATGCGCTTCGGAAAGCGCTCCCACCCCGGACCGGGGACCTTGATCTTCTCCTCAAGACGCGACCAGCTCGGATCGAAAAGAAACGCAGTGCCGTCCTTCATCTTGCCGACAGCCATGAGCATGTCCTCGACCTTCAGCCCATCGCGCAGATTCGGTGCGACTTCCGCGTAGATGTAGTCGAACGAAGAGCCTGTGAGGTGGCGGATAAGGTCGAAGATGTGCGGATGGTCGCAGAGTGCACCACCCTTGCAGCGGTCATCACCTTTCTTGAGATTCTCCACCTTTCCGTAGCTGGACTTCGGATCGCCCTGCCACGGAAACGCCCACACCGGCGAAAGCGTGATGTTGGTGGCCTGAACAGATTTGATCTTTCCGATGGCACCGTCGGCGATGAGCTTCTTGAGACGACGCACAACGGAATTGTAGTGCATCTCAAGTTCGATCTGGCAGACAATCCCAGCCTTATCGCACATCTCGATCATCGCATCGTATTCCTTCATGTCGAAGGTGGGGATCTTCATCGAAAGGATGTGAATCCCTTTCTCGGCGCACCATTTCATCTGCTCGAAGTGGCGGTCGTTTGCGGAGGCGATGACGACGGCTTCAATGTCGGGATGCTTCCTGTACATTTCCTCTGGATCAAGATAGCACGGAACTCCCGTCTCGTAGAGTTCATAGACCTTCTTCGCATCCTCGTCCTGCGCACAGGACGCAACCCAGTCGAGCTTCTTGTTCTCGATAAGCGTCTGATAATACTTGCGGGTATGACCGTGTGTCATGCCCATCATTGCGATTTTCACAGGCTTCATTTTTTCACCTCACTTCCGAAACTTTGATCGCCTGGTTCGTATCAGGACCTTTCTTGACGGCGATCGTCTTCGCCCCCTTCGCGGCATCGGCCTTGAACGCAAGATCTGCGGCTTTCACCGCCTTGCTCCAGGCAGACTTCCATATCTTCGCATCGGCGCGCTTCTGTAGAAGTGCGAATGCAGCGCGAACATTCCAAATCTCTTCGTAGGAAAGGCCAAAGAGTTCCGTATCAACATCCGTGTACTCGGTCGCACCATCTGCATCCCAGCAACGGATCGAGGCATGGGGAGTATGGGTATCGACCGTCTGGTCGCAAGCAACGCCACGCTTGGCGATGATCTCATGCCGGTCATATGCGGTCTCGCCCTTGGGCAATCCGGCTCCGATTTCAACGGAGACGTTCACGTCATTCGCGAGTTTTGCAAGAACGTTGATTGCGTTTCCGTTCGCAACTGCCATCACGCGCACGACGTCGGACGCACCGAGATACGCGGCAAGGTCGAGTTCCTTTGCGAGCATCGCCCTCATATCCGAACCTTTCGGCGCGAATGCGGCGAAACGGAGCGTCGAAACGCCTTCAAGCGTACCGTTTTCGGTCATCTTCTTCAGTTCGACGATCTTGCGCTCCATGCGCCCCGGGATGAGCGGCGTAGCGCCCACCCAGCAATGACCATCCTTGATAACGATCTCGCCCTTCGCCGCGCCATACTTTTCGCGCAGGAAGTCGAGTCCTTTGTTCATTTTTTTGATGTTCATTTTATCTCCAATCATTGTTAGATTTTACAGACTCTTTACAAGAGGCTTGTACTTGGCAAGATAGGCGGCGTTCTTCTCGTCGCCACCCGGTGCATTGGCCGAATTCCATACGGGCGGCACGATCCCGCGCTCCACGCACTGACGGCAGGTTTCAATCTCCAGCAGATGCGCGATCGTAAAATCGACGACGTTCGAAACTGGACCAATAGGAGTGGTCATGCCGGGGACATTCACAACCGCATCGCCCACCGGGTTGTAGTCGTCGATGCAGACGTCGGCATAATCGAAAAGATTCTTTCCGTTCGGATGACGGATGAAGTGATCCTTCGGCATTTCATTCTGCCAATACGAGCTTGCGACGGCGATTATTTTCGCACCGCGCTTCTTGCATTCCTCCGCCGCGTCGATCGTCGCCGGATTGATGCCGATGTTATGGAAGAAAAGCACCACATCCCCTTCCTTGATGTCGTAGTACTTGACGATGGATGCTCCGAAATTGACGGTGCGTTCCAATTCAAGGTACTTGAGGGCCTGGTTGAACACGGACAGCGCCGTCTCCATCAGCGGATTGATGTTCGCGAGTCCGCCCGCCCGGAAGAACATCTCGCCCATCGCCAGCGTAGTATGTCCGCCGCCTGCGTAGACGTTTATGAGCTTGTCGTCCGCAATGGCGTCAGCCATCAACTTTGCAGCGGCCTTGATGTTACCTTCCTGTTTCTCGGCGACTTCGCGGATGTTCGCGATCGCCTTCTCGATGTATCCGTAATCATTTAGCATTGTTGTGGTTCCTTTCATTTAAATTAATTTTGGATTGTGTTGTTTAGCTGTGTATAGGTATAGAAGATGTAGGAGTGGATGGTTGGGTATAGGGGTTGTTTTGGCCGTGTAGAAGTGTAGATGATGTAGGTTGGGGTATGGGGTTAGGATGTGTTTTGGCCGTGTAGAAGTGTAGATGATGTAGGTTGGGTAAGGGGTTCGGGTGGATTTGAGCCGTGTAGAGGTGTAGATGATGTAGATTGAGTAAGGGGTGGGCGTGTGTTTTGGCCGTGTAGAAGTGTAGAAATGGAGGTGGGGGTTTGTTGGCTGTGGAGATGTGTAGAAGATGTAAAGCGAGGAATTACGGTTCGCACTTCAAATTTATACGAGCCAAAATTAATCAAAAGCCCAGCTGGTGCTCCAGTGACTTTGAGATAATTAAGAATCTGAGCATAATGTTCGTTCGCTATACTCTGAACTGCCTTCAATTCCACAACAACCAAACCTTCAACGACCAAATCAGCAAAATATTCACCAAGGCAAAATCCATCGCTGTCAAAAACCCTCAATGGTTTTTGCACCTCAACAAGAAAACCAGCTTTACGGAGACGGTGTATTAAGCCGTTTGCATAAACCTTCTCCAAAAATCCGTTACCAAGATAAACATGCAGATCGTAAGCAATCTGCCTTATCTTCGCAACAAGATTTTCTATGTCTGCATTTTTCATTTCTCTTCTCTCACTACCCTTCCATTCCCCTACATCTCTCCACCTCTCCACTTCTACACGGCCATTCCATACATCATACACTCTCCTTCTACACTTCTACACGGACATTCCCCTACATCTCCACACCTCCCCTTCTCGGCAGCGACGGCATCACATATCGAACCGCCACAGACCGCGAAGCGGCCTCGTTCGCTGCGGCACAGGCATCACGCAGGCTTTCGCCTTCCGCAAGACGCACTGCAAGAACTGCATTGAACGTATCCCCAGCCCCTGTTGAGTCTACCGCCTTCACCTGCGGCGCAGACACAACTTCACCTGTCGAACGGATGCGGCACCCTCTCGCGCCAAGAGTCGTTACAACTTCTCCCGGCACATCCGCCACTGCCGCCGCCTCGAATTCGTTGGGAGTAAAGATCGTGGTGCTTTCCTTTATCCCCTTCGGCAGCGGACGCGCCGGCGCCGGATTGAAAATTACCTTCACACCGTATCTCTCGGCAAGCTCCACTGCGGCGAGGTTCACCTCCTCAGGCACCTCATTGTTGAGAAGGAGAAAATCCGCTGTCGCTATTGCTGGGGCAAACTCCTTGACATCCTTCGCTTCGAGCTCGGCACCGGGACAGACCGTCACACGCGTCTCACCTGTACCGTCCGTCAAAATCGCGGCGCACGATGTCGGCTTCGCCTTTGAAACGAGCATCGCACAAACATTCTCTTTTCTGCAGAAGTCTCTGAGAGACTTTGCGTCGGACGCATTTACCGCCCCGAGAAACATCACCGTTGCTCCCTGCCTCGCCGCGGCAACAGCCTGGTTGAAGCCTTTGCCGCCCCACTCCTCGTAATAGCCGCGGGCAGTAATGGTCTCGCCGCCCGTGTGAAAGCACAGAACGTCGAAGAACATCGACTTGCCGACCAGCCCGATTATTGCGATGCGTGATATTTTTTGGCCGTGTAGAAGTGTAGATGATGTAGGTTGGGTAAGGGGTTCG
Source organism: Kiritimatiellia bacterium (assembly GCA_017936245.1). GTDB lineage: Bacteria > Verrucomicrobiota > Kiritimatiellia > RFP12 > UBA1067 > UBA1731. The sequence goes on along the minus strand of JAGBFY010000591.1, from coordinate 3,489 downwards.
GGTGGATTTGAGCCGTGTAGAAGTGTAGATGATGTAGGTTGGGTAAGGGGTGGGCGTGTGTTTTGGCCGTGTAGAAGTGTAGATGATGTAGATTGGGTAAGGGGTTCGGGTGGATTTGAGCCGTGTAGAGGTGTAGATGATGTAGATTGAGTAAGGGGTGGGCGTGTATTTTGGCCGTGTAGAAGTGTAGATGATGTAGAACGGGGGATTACGGTTCGCACCTCGAATTTGTACGATCCGAAATTGATCAAAAGTCCTGCCGGAGCCCCCGTAATCTTGAGATAATTGAGAATCTGGGCATAATGTTCGTTTGCAATGCACTGGACCGCCTTCAATTCTACAATAATCAAACCCTCGATGAGCAAATCGGCGAAATATTCTCCAAGACAAAATCCGTCACTGTCAAAAACCCTCAACGGTTTTTGAGCCTCAACGCGGAAACCGGCTTTCCGAAGACGGTGCACCAGACCGTTTTCATAAACCTTCTCCAGCAATCCGGCGCCAAGATACACATGCAGATCGTAAGCAATCTGCCGAATCCTTGCTACAAGATTTTCTATATCTTCTTTTTCCATTTCTCAACTCGTTTCACATAACCTCTCTCCCTGCCCCTCTACACGGCCATTCCCCATCTCCTTCTCCTCCTCTACACTTCTACACGGCCATTTCTACAATCTTTTCACCCTCCCAAAATAGCGCTCTTCCAGCACGATGTTCTTGGCCGTGCCGCCTTCGACGTTGCCGCTTGTATAAATCGGCGGCTCAACACCTCTTGCAAGAGCCTTCTTCGCACCTTCAATGAGAACCGAGTTGAGGATGAAGAGCGATGCGTAAGTGGAAAGCCCGCCCATTTTCATCTCGCCCACATCGATTACGGCATCACCATACGGCACCTTGCAATCGATGGGGATGTCGGCCTCGTCCAGAAGAACGGCACCATGCGCACGGTATGCCGACGAGGAGATCGCAACGGTCGGAACACCCGCCGCTTTTGCGGCGCGGAGCATCTCGACCGGTGCTGCATTCTTTCCGCTCGCGGAAATGACGACCATTACGTCATCCGGTTTAATGTCGTGGCGACGGAACACTTCGGCGGCAATGCCGGACATCTTCTCCATGCGGCTCGATTTGGCTGCGCCGTCATGGAGCATCAGATCCTCGTCAAGAACAGGCGAGACGCACGCAAGACCGCCTGCGCGATAGAACGTATCGAGGGCCGGGAGGTGGGAATGTCCACAACCGAACACATGCACTATTCCGTCACGGCAGATTACATCAGCCACGGCATACGATGCTCGTGACATCATGCCCGACTCATCCGCCTCTATCTGCGCAAGCAGACCCGTTATCTCATCAAGATATTTGCTCATTTCGTTATATTCTCTGCATTCTTGCTACTTGGACCCTTTTGACTGGAGTTCCTGTTCTATCAGATCGTCAATCGCCCAACGCCAGGCATACACTCTATCAGGGTCGTCGGTAAAGTTGGTCATAGACTCCATTACCGAAAGCGGCACATCGAGCATTGCGCGTGCTTCAACCGCCCAAGCGTCAGTCTTGTCCGCATGCGCGGCAAGGAGCCGTTCAAGCACCTTGGCGCAGTTGTAATCCTCAACTCCGTCACGAAAGTTCTCAAGACGCAACGTAGCTATCGGCATGCCGCCCGGACCGCAATAGGCCCATACGCCGTCTCCATCCAACGCCTTTTTGTGGCGGTGGCGGATACCGTGCGGGGACCAATCAGTGAATGGTCCTGTCGTGATAGGTCTTCTATGATTCCATTTTGACACCGAATAGTAGAGGAACCCATCCGGCTTCATGCGCAATGCCTGGGCACCCATCAACAATCGGCCTTCGCTCAATGGACTCTGCACAAACATGTTTGCGTACGGCGGCACCTCACCGCAGGCGACATACCACCAGACTTTGTGCCCCTTGGCACGGGAAGCGGCGACCTTCTCCGGATTCCAGGCCTTCGTGAGCGGAACAAACCAATCCACACCGGCAAGTGCCGAATCAACTCCCAAGGAGGAATCGCAGGCGGTGGTTACGATCGGAAGATCGGGCAATTCCCTTTTCAATATGTCGAGTGCCTTTCGAATAGCCGGGAAATACTCCGATTCCGTCTCATCGCATCCGTATGTAACCATCCAGCGTCCCAACCCGGCTGCTCGCGCACAGGCGGCGCGTTTCTTGAGCGGCTCAAGGTACAAGCTCCGCCATTCGGCTTCATTCTGGCACATAGACCACGGCCCAACCGTAAAATATCCGTAACGTCCCTTTTCCGCAGCCCGTTGAACGAGATCGAAATTCGGAATCGTATCTCCACGCGAAGGATAGATGGTGGCCGGAACAATGAAATACTCTACGAGGAAATCGGCCCAGGCGAACCGCTGACGCTTCCAGAGATTTACCGGTGCCTCCGGATCGTTGCGGACTTCATCGGCCTGTTTCTTCGTCCAGGAAAGAGACAGCGGCTGGACATACGGGGTGAACGACGCCAGAAGCGGCAGTTCTGAAACCTTTCCGACCTTATAACCGTTAACCCGCACATCTAACGGCACAGCAACATCGGGCGCATTCGAGGACTTGACCAGCAACCGGCCGGCATACCGTCCGCGAGGGCATGTCTCAGGAGCCTGCACCCGCACGTGAAAACTCTGGACGTCGCATGGTGCGACATCCACCGATTTCAGAAACGGAAGAATTGGATCCGCATACCACCCGAGAGGCGTCTCGCGCGTCTTGCGGATATAGCCGCATCGGTTGGTCGAAGACGGTTCACAATAAGCCAGACGATGTCTGGTGGGAACATCCGCGAACACATAGCCCACAGGTGAGACTTCAACCTTCAATCTGGCGGCGGCATCACCTTCGGCAATAACACGGACATCTTTAAGCGGTTTTCCGTCTGCCGATGCTACAGCAATCAGCGCACCCTCGTACTCACCCTGAGAAAGGCGCAGGTTCACACCCGTCGCCGGAGCGAGTTTAGAAAAGTCCGTCTGACGGGGACGAATCTGCTGCATGCCGGTCGCCTGCGCCAACGCAACCCTGCCTCCGCCACAGACAACGCCGGGCCTCTTCAGAAACTCTGCGAGGCGCGTCGACTGGGCGGAGACATCCGCATCCATCTCCCGCTTCATCTCCGCAATCCGCTCGGCCTCTTTCGCGGCAAGTTCCCTGTTGAACGCATCAACCAGATCAGATTCTCTTTTTCTGAATTCATCCATTGTTTTCCTGAACGCATCACGCATCGGGGGAGGCAGTGGCACCTCACCCTTTTCCAGCAGCGTAATGCGGTCTATAACGATCTCACCGAACTTCGCGGAGCAGTGAACAAACGCGATGCCGCGCATCTGACCGGACTTCGCAACGATGCTCTTCCAATCCAGAGCAACCTCCACCCGGCGAGAGGCGCGATTGGGCAGGTCGAACGAGAAGCGCGCCTCCTTGCGTTTTTTCATATCCTTGTCATAGAGATAGAAT
>JAGBFY010000590.1 GCA_017936245.1 Kiritimatiellia bacterium | reverse complement strand
CTCCAGCCACGACGCATCCCTTGCCCTTGGCGTAGATCTCACCTTCGGCAACCGCCTTGGGATCGACGAGCGCCACAGATGTGGCATCGCACCAAGGAGAGGACTTGACCTTCTCCACACTGGCAAGATCCTCATCCAATGCAAGACGAACAGCCGCGCGTGCGCGCGGCGACTTCATGACATCCCATTTCATGCTATGGTTCCTTTATCAGGAGACGGTGGCGACAGCCCAGTCGGAATACATCATGTACGCCGCAAAGCCAACCATTCCCAATGCGGCGAGTGCCGCGAGAAGAGCTATCAGCGTAGACGTTCTGCCGACTCCTGCCGGAGCCGCCTTGACTGCCTGCGGCTCCGCATCTAGCTGAAAACGCGCCGCGATCGTGGCTCCACCCGTGACGGGAGTCATTTCGCCAGCGGCCGGAGCCGCCTCTGGTTTATTCAATTTCATATGCCCCAAAGTTTACCAAATCCCGTCAATTAGGGCAATAGGCGATTGAAATCTAAGAACATTTCCGGTGGAGTCGAAAAAGCACACGTTTTTTGATACAATTGGAGACATGAAACGCATGATAACATTCCTTTTTGCATTGTCTATATCCGTCATTGGCCTTTCCGCCGAAACGAATGTCGTTGACGGAATGAAGGTCGTATGCGAAGATGGCGTCTGCATGCTTGTGGAAGAGCCATCGGAAGCGGCGCCTGTCTCCATCAAAACCGAAAGCTTACAGCCTCGCATTGCTCACGGCTACATGGATGCCGACACCTTCATTGCATTCTTGAAAACCGGAATATGGAATCGGAGTCCCCCCTTGCAGGGAAATCATGGTGGCTTGTGATATTGCTTGTCCTTTTCGGAGGCATTTGCATGAACCTCACCCCGTGCATACTTCCGATGATGCCTATCAACCTGATGATCATAGGGCGTTCCGCTTCTCGCGGTGCGCTGTATGGACTCGGCATCGCGCTTGCCTATGGAACCCTAGGGATTCTTGCGGCGGCCGGAGGAATGGCGTTTGGAGAGATACAGGGAAATCCTTGGTTCAACGCAGCGATAGCCATTCTTTTTCTTATACTCGCGCTTGCGATGCTTGGAGTGTTCTTCATCGACTTCTCTAAAAAGCGGAATGGACTCACCTCCATGCGCGAAAGCATGTGGCCGGGATTTTTCGCTTTCTTCATGGGCGTAGTCAGCGCAGTGCTAGCCGGAGCTTGCGTTGCGCCGATACTGATAGCAGTCCTTCTTCTTACCGCAGATCTCTTCGCCAAAGGAATGTACATCGCACTGGCCCTGCCTCTCATCCTTGGCATCGGCATGGCCATTCCTTGGCCGTTTGCAGGTGCCGGGCTCCGGATTCTTCCCAAGCCCGGCGCGTGGATGACAAAGGTAAGCAAACTATTCGGCATCATTGTGCTCGGCTTTGCCGCATGGTACGGACATCTTGCATGGAACGGATTCGTCAATGCCCGCGTCGAATCAAAGCCAATACAGGCTGACTCCGACAGACAAGGATATATCAGCATCCAATCCCCTGAAAAATTCAGTCTGAAAGGGCTGAAACGCCCCGTACTTGTCGACTGCTGGGCCACATGGTGCAAGAACTGTTCGGCGATGGACCGGACAACGCTTTCGGACATCAAGGTAAAAGACACCTTGAAAGGCAAAGGATTCACTCTCGTGAAACTGCAATGCGAAGACATTGCCGCCTTGAAGCGTCTGCCGGGATTCGGCGACGTAGTAGGCCTTCCTGCATTTCTGATTTTTGAATAACAACAAACAGAAAGGAAAAACACAATGAAAAAATCACTCCTGACAATGATTGCTGCAGCAATGTCGCTATCCATCATGGCGGCAACGTCCACACCCGAGGGATTCACAGACGATCTTGATGCTGCAATCGCTGCATCCAAGAAATCCGGCAAGACAGTGTACGCCGTTTTCTCCGGCAGCGACTGGTGCTACTGGTGCAAAGTTCTCGAACAAGGCTATCTCTCGAAGAAGGATTTCGTGAAGGAGGCAAGCAAGAAACTTGAACTCGTATTCATTGACAGCCCTCGCGACAAGTCCATGCTTTCGGACAAGGCGCGTGAGAACAATCCCGCACTCGTGAAGAAGTATGGCATCAGGGGATTTCCTACAGTGATGTTCATATCTCAGGATGGCTCTGGCGCCAAGGCATCCCGTCCCGCGAAAAACGTTTCTCCGAAGGAATATGCGAAACAGCTAGCAAAAGAGGCCAAGGCGTTCGCAAAAACCAATAAAGCCTCCAAAAAGTAAAACACAGACTAAACCTGCGTGCTTTGAATGATGTCAGCAAGTATCCACTAGGGTCTGTCCCCACATGAATTCACTAGGGTCTGTCCCCTCAGGAATTAGAACACAGGTTTAAAATGTCAAAAGAGTCCGTTCCATGATGGAGCGGACTCTTTTCTTTTCCGAACAACAGACCTTAGGCTTCGGTCTTGTTCTCTTCAACGATCCACACCTTGAACGGCACGGACACGCCTTCGCCGAGATCGATCTTGGCGTCGTACTGACCGACTTCCTTGAGCTGATCGGGAAGGTTGAGCTGATTGCGCTCGATCTTGATGCCGCGGTCGGCTTCGATCGCCGCGAGGAGATCGGAGGCCTTAACGCTGCCATAGAGGGACTTGCCGTCCTCCTTGACCTGAGCGGAAACCGTGACGGAGAGACCCGTCAACTTCGTGGCGAGCTGCTCAGCCTCTGCCTTGCGGGCGGCGCGCTCGGCGGCGCGCTGCGCCTCGAGCTTGGCGAGACGGCGGCGGGAAGCCTCCGTCACAGGAGCCGCAAGACCCTGCGGAAGGAGCATGTTGCGCGCATAGCCAGGAGCGACATTGACGATCTCGCCGGCCTTGCCGAGGAACTTCACATCGGCCATAAGCATAACTTCTGTCTGCATGATGTGTATCCTCCCTGATTAGGCCATGAGGCCCATGTTGCGTGCGCGGCGGACGCCCTTCTTGATCTGGCGCTGCTGCATCGAGGTGACGCCCGTGACGCGGGCGGGAATGATCTTGCCGTATTCGGTGACGTAGTTCTTGAGAACTTCGACATCGTTCAGGTCGATCTTGTCATTGGCGGGGATCGCCGGACGGCGACGCGCGAACTCTTCGCGGTCGGTACGCTCTCTTTTCTGGTAAGCCATTGTCTTAATTCCTTATAAAATGTTTTGGGGGATCAGAACTGATCATCGTCATCGTAACCGCCATCCGGATCCGGACGAACCATCTCGCCCGTAAGGCGGCTCTGGTTCGGCGCAGGCTGCGGCATGAACTTCACGGTCGCGGCGCGGATTTTCAGCTTCTGGTGCTTCTGCCCATCCTTTTCCCAAGAATCGGACTGGAGACGCCCCTCAACAAGAACCGAACGACCCTTCTTGAGATACTGACCGCAAAGCTCTCCAAGCTTGTCCCACGCATCAACATCGACAAACGTCGGGATGTCAATGATGTTTCCGTTGCGGTCCTTCCTGCGCTCGTTCATAGCCACGGAGAAGCGGCACACCTTGACGGCGTTCATACCGACCTCCCTGACGTCCGGATCGCGCGTCAGATTGCCCATCACGATAACTCTGTTGAAAGAAGGCATATTGCGCTCCCTATCCTTACTTACTCAGCAGAGGCTGCCGCCTCGGCCTCCTTGTTCGCCTTGAACTCGGCACGCTTCGCCGCAGCTTCGCGCTGAGCGGCAAGCACTGCCTCACGACGGTCGTCGACCGCGAGAATCTGCACGCGGAAGACCTCTTCCACGAGACGGTAGCGGTTGACAAGCTCCTTCACCTTGGACGGATCGAGCTCGAAGCGGACGAGAGCGTACACGCCGTTCTCACGCTTGTGCATCGGACGGGCAAACGTGCGCTTGCCGAGGATGTCCTGAGCTTCGATCTTGCCGCCGAAACGCTCAATTTCGGCCGTTGCCTTCGCGAAATTGCTTTCGAGAACATCATCCTTCGCGTTTCCGGCGAAGATGTAAAGACCATCATACTTCTTCATGATCAAGATTCTCCTTACTTCTTCTTCTTGTCGGATTCAGCGGACTTGTCGCCACCCTTGGCGGAACCGTCGTCATCCGGGGCCTTGATCACCGCAACAGCGAGCTCGCCGCGCGTAACGGTGGTGAACTTGTCGCCGAGCTTGAGGTCGCGCACGAAGAGCGTCTGCTCAAGATCGAGATCTGTAACGTCGACGTCGAACTTCTCGACAATGTCGGTAGGAAGGCACTCGACTTCCACAGAGCGAAGAACCTGCGCGAGAATGCCGCCGCCGATCTTAACGCCCTTGGGTTCGCCCTTGAGGTACATGGGCACAACCACGCGCACCTTCTGCGTAAGCGAAACTTCGCTGAAATCGGCGTGAATCGGAGTACCCGCAATCACGTCGTTCTGAACTTCGCGCATGAGAGCCGGCATATCGCCGTTGGGCATCTCAAGTGTCACGAGGAGCTGCTTGCTCGTGCGACCGCGCATTGCCATCATGAACTCGTGCTTGGAGAACTTGATGAGTTCAACCCCGCTCTTGTCCATCTTCATCACCGATCCGGGGACGAGCCCCTGACGGCGCAGACGGCGGACGGCTCCCGTACCCTGTTCGGCACGAACCTCCGCCTTGATCTTTACCTG
>JAGBFY010000054.1 GCA_017936245.1 Kiritimatiellia bacterium | reverse complement strand
TTCGTGGGCAGAGGCGGTGCGAAGATCAGCTGGCTGCCGTTTTGCGAATGTGGTCAACGGCGCGTTGTTGCACTACGATTGGACGGATATCGATAAAGATGTCTATGCACAGGAGGTGGTCATGACGAATGAGCTCACGACCTCTTGGGGGCGTGCTGTCACGCCTGAGAACGTATGGCGTGAGTATCCGCGCCCGCAACTTGTACGCAGGGAATGGACAAGCCTAAATGGCAAATGGGAGTATGCCATCGCATCGGCTGCTGCCGATGAGCCTGCGAAGTATGACGGCACGATTCTTGTACCGTTTGGTGTAGAGACGCCGCTCTCCGGTGTGCGACGTAAGGTGACGCCGGAGGATCAGGTCTGGTATCGGCGTACCTTCACCGTGCGTCCCAAAAAAGGCTTCCGTACGATAATCAACTTTGAACGCGTTGATTTTCGCGCTCATGTGTTCGTGAACGGACTGGAAGCGACCGATGTTCCGCACGAAGGCGGCAATGCGCCGTTCAGCGTGGATGTGACACCGTTCGTGAAGGAAGGCGTGAACGAGCTGAAGGTGCTTGTGTGGGACCCAACTGATACGCATCTCGGCGGTACGGGCAAGCAGGTGCTCAAGCAGGTCGGGTGCTTCTTCCCTGCGACGAGCGGCATTTGCGGTAGCGTGTGGATGGAGACAGTCCCCGAAACCTATCTTGCCGACTACAAGGTCGAGACGGATGCTGAGCGCGGCACCGTCACGGTTGCTCCGTTCCTTAAAGGTAGTTCTCGCTCTGCGGAAGTCTCGGTTACTGTGTCGTTTGGCAGCAAGGTGCTAATAAAGAGAAAGATGGGCGCGTCCTCTGCCGCTGTTACGCTTACGCTCCCAAAACCGCTTAGGTTTTGGAGTTGCAATGCGCCAAATCTCTATGATCTTTCAATTGTCGTAAGATCGAGAGCGTCCGTTGATTCTGTGAAGGGTTACTTCGGCATCCGCACGATGGGCACTAAGCTCGACGCGAAAGGTGTACGCCGCGCTACGGTGAACGGGGAGTTCACATATTTTCTCGCAACGCTCGACCAGGGGTGGTGGCCCGATGGCTACCTTACTCCGCCGAGCGAAGATGCGTTGCGGTTCGACGTGGATTTTCACAAGAAGGCTGGCTTTAACACTATCCGCAAACATATAAAGATTGAGCCTCGAGTGTTCTATGCATACTGCGACCGCGTAGGCATCATGGTGCTGCAGGATATTCCGTCCTGCCGCGCCGGCAATCTCCAGCACGATCTGCAGTACGCCAACAAGCGCTATGGCTTCTATCGTCAGGAACTGAAGGAGATTGTCGACAGTTTGCGCAATCACCCTTCGGTCGTCATGTGGATACCGTTCAATGAAGGGTGGGGACAGCCGTCTGCGGACAAGACTCGTTTCGCCAATATGTGGCTTCGGCGTTACGATCCGTCTCGTCTCGTGGACGGACCGTCAGGCTGGAACGACTACGAGGGCGGGGCAGTGGAGGATTATACGAAGTGGAAGCAGCCTGCCGATCCTGTGCCGTCGTGCGACGTGATAGACCGCCACCACTATCCCGATGCGCGGATGTTTCCTCCAAATGCGAAGCGTATGACGATGGTGGGCGAGTTTGGCGGCGTTTGTGCGAGCGTGTCAGGTCATTATCAGGATACGAGATGCCGCTTGCATACGCCAGTTCCGGCGGAAGGCGGCAAGTGGAGAGAGAATAATCAAAGACATTACGAGCGCCTTGTGCGCCCGCTCGTGAAGATGGCTCGCGAGGGGTTGGGTGGCAGTGTGTTCACAGAGGCTATCGACCAGTTCTGGGAAGGCGGCGGCTTTGTTACGTTCGACCGTGCGGTTGTAAAGTACGACTACGAACTTCTGCGCGCGATCCATAAGGAGATATTGGATGCGGCGCGCGAAGGTGCGGAGGGATTGAAGTGACAGGTGCTATTTTTTGACGGTTGTCCGCATTTGCGATTCTGAGTGTGTTCGGAATTGCGGCATATGCCGCGCAGTATGTGATACTAACGCGGAGTACATGACGATTTCAAAAGGAGAAAAGAAATGAAGAGATTACTTGTCGCATCATGTGCGGTGTTTGTGTTTGGTCTGTTGTCGTGTTTATTGGCTGCCGCTCCCGAACGTCAGTTTAAGTTCATATCGCCGAGTGGGGAATGGAATACCACTACGAATGGCGGGCCGCAGGTCGCCGCGTTTTCCGGAATGGTCAAGAACGCCAGAGAGGTGGCTAAGGCGGAAGCGTTCGTGACTTCGCTCGGCACTTTCGAACTATATGTCAACGGGGCACTTGTTTCATCCACAGAGGATGGAAACCGCTGCGACTACCTTCGCCCCGGGGTGACCGATCCTAAACTGCGTCGTCCGTACAAGGTTTACGATATCACAGGCCTTATAAGGAAGGAGAAGGGGACGGAGAACTGCCTTTCCGCGTTTGTGTCCGCTTCGTGGTTCAGTGATACTGTCGGAGGCCTCCATAAAGTGAAGCCCGCGCTCGCCGCTGAGATTAAGCTTGAATATGCCGACGGAACGGCTCAGACGTTCCGCACGGATGAAAACTGGTGCGCGTCGTTCGACACTCCATTCATCCGTGCCGGAATATACGAGGGCGAGAAGTTTGACGCCCGTATGCGCCGCAGTGCGGCGGAATGCGCCGGGAAAGCCCATGCAGAGATCAACACCAACTTTACGGGTGTCACATCAATGGAGGAGGGTCCTGGCGTTTCCCTGCGCTGCGACATCGCTGCCGTCCCTTATGAGGCGTACAAGTACGATGGGGCGGAGGGAGCCGGAAAGGATGTGTTTGGCCACGTCAAGAAGACGGGCGTGTTCCGTCCCGGCGAACCGATTCAGCTTGCTGCTGATGAGACGCTTGTACTCGACTTTGCCCAGAATGCTGCCGCCATTCCAGAGATTGTCGCCTCTGCCGCGAAGGGTGTGACGATGACATTCCGCGGCGCGGAGATGCTGAACGATGCGAATGGTGAACGGGTGCGCGGTAATGATGGACCTGCAGGATCAATCTACCGCGCGAACTACCGCACGATCAAGGACAACGGTGCGCTCGTGGAATACGTTTTTGCGGGGTCGGGAAAGGAGCGGTATCTGCCGACTTTCACCTTCATGGGATATCGCTATGCCGACATAAGGGCTACGGGACCGCTCACGATCTGGTCGATCCGTTCGATACCGGTGACATCGATCAGGAAGTCGATGGAACTCGGTACTGTCACGACGGGCGACAAGTTCGTCAATAGGCTTATCTCCAATGTCAAATGGGGGCAGTACTCAAACTATGTTTCAATTCCGACGGACTGTCCGCAGCGCGATGAGCGTCTTGGCTGGTCGGCCGATACGCAGGTGTTCACGGCGGCTGCGTACCGCAATGCCGATGTCTACGGGTTTTTGACGAAGTGGATGACGGATATGCGCGACAGTGCCAGCCAGGATGATCGCGGGAGGTTTCCTGGCGTCGCTCCGTCGCTGTGTTGGGGGTCATGCGGACGTGGGCGTCTCGGATGGGCTGATGCGGGGGTGATAGTGCCGTGGACATCGTGGAAGATGACAGGCGACAAGTCGATAGTGGAGAAGAACTGGGACGCAATGGCCAGGTTCGTCGACTTCCAGCAGAAGACGAAGTACAAAACGGCCATTGCGGCGGATGATAACTACCAGTGGGCAGACTGGGTGTCGTTTGAGAAGTACGAATCCGCTTCGGGACGCGGGTGGGACTCGAATAAGAGGCTTTTGCCCGAAACTGCCGTATATTGGGATTATCTCGCCGGTTGCTACTGGTACTGGAATGCCACAAGGATGGCGGAGATGGCGAGGTCTCTCGGCAGGGCGGATGACGTGGCCAAGTACGAGAAGATGGCTGAGGAGGCCCATGGATATGTCAAGGCCGAGTTCTTCAAGGATGGTGGTAGGCTTCCCATGTTTCTGCGCGACATGCAGACACCTCATCTCTTCGCCCTGCGCTTTGGTTTCTACAGCACCCCTGAAGTCAAGGAGGAGGCTGTCGCGCAACTCCTGAAGAACATCGAGGATCACGGTGGGTGCCTCCAGACGGGATTCCTCGGCACGTCCATTCTGATGGATACGCTGACTTACGATGTAGGCCGCCCAGATGTGGCATACTCCCTTCTTCTGCAGCATAAGTTCCCGAGTTGGCTGTATTCCGTCGATCAGGGTGCTACAACGATATGGGAGCGCTGGAACAGCTATACGAAGGAGAAGGGTTTTGGTCCGGTGGGTATGAACAGTTTCAACCACTACGCCTATGGGGCGGTTCTCGACTGGATATGCGGCACGGCGGCGGGTCTCAGGCCCGGAAAAGAGGGAGGGTTCGACAGGTCATTCACGCTTGCGCCGATTCCGGACAGAAGGTTAGGCAGCATTGAGGCGACGTACCGCACCGCAAAAGGGACGATTCGTAGCGCATGGAAATACCTTGAGGACGGCTCAGTGGAATACACGTTCTTCGTACCTGAAGGAATCAGAACTGATGTGACAATCAACGGCAAGACACGCGAATGGAAGAGCGGTCTCAATAAGATCGTGGCAAAGCATGGTGCTTCTGAAAAGCTCAGCAAAGAAAGGGAGAATTAAGAGGTGATGCCGAGAAAGTGCAAAAATCAGTTTATTTTCAGTGGTTTATTTATTTAGCACTTATATTTGAAGGGTCTGTCACTTCTCAATCCAAGGCGAAGAAAGATATCGCTAAAGAATATGATTCCCTGTCGGAATATTGTGTTAGATTAAAAGATGTGGAGGCTCTGATGCGGGCGAATAGCGTGACATTTCTTTCGCATGCTTCTACGACAGTGGAACACAATACTTCAATGTGATAATTTTTGACTCCTCCACTCACCCACTCCTCCACATATAACTTCTTTTGGGACTGTTGATTGGAGTTTAGGGGATTCTGAAAAAACAGGAATTGTACTTTCGGAAATCTGGAATTTCGTGGGGACGCCCCTTGCGGAGTGCGCTTCCCCTTGCGGAGGATTATGCGGGGATCCTGCAACTATTTCACCTTGATATAGCTGATTGTGATATAATCAGCGGAATTACTAAACATGGAGAATGTCAAAATGATGAAAAGAAATGAATTTATTGCGTCTCTTTGCCTGATGAGCGGTTTTTTGCTTTTTCAGGGGGCGACAGCCGAAACCTCGTGTGCATCAAAGAACTGCACGATGCGTGACGGCAAGCCGCTCAAAGTACTGATGATAGGAAATTCCTTTACCGGAAGTGTTATGCAGAATACTCCGGCGCTGGCCAGAAAATCTGGTCTCAAGCTGGATATCGTGCAGTGTGGAATCGGCGGATGCCCATTTGACAAGCATTGGTACAACGTAGAAAAATCCGGGGACAAGAATTTTAAACCGTACGGAGTGCAGGCCAGCCTGTATTCTGGCGATGTTAAAAAGTATCCGAGGCGCGCGAACGTCACGGATATGCTCGTGGCCGACAAATGGGACATTGTCACCATCCAGCAGGCAAGCGGCAAGAGCGCGTTCTACGACACCTATCAGCCGTATGCCGACAATCTGATTGCAAAAATCCGGGAACTTGCTCCACAGGCGGAGATCGTAATTCAGCAGACATGGAGCTATACGCCTTACGATGCGCGCCTTGCGAAGTGGAAAATGACTCCGAAGGATATGTATGAGGCTCTCAAGAAAGCATACGCGCAACTCGCCGCCAAGCATAAACTCAGGATCATTCCGACGGCAGATGCGGTTCAGCTGTTTCGCGATCGTCTGCCGGTCGATTACGGGAAACTGCTGACCCGCGGGGAGATCAATAAGATCGTAAAACCGGGAACGGTGGACTTCCATGGCGATGTCGTCGGGAACTCTGAATGGAAGCAGGGACGCAAGGGGAAGCAGAAGGACTGGGAAGAGATAAAACTTCGCTGCGACTTTTCGCACTTCAATGCCAGGGGACATTATCTTCAGGCGTGCGTTTGGCTCGGCTTTCTGTTCGATGTCGATCCATCAACCTTTACATACTGCCCGAAAGGGTTGCCGGAGGCTGACGCTAAGCTGATGCGCGAGTGTGCCCGCGATGCGCTTAAGGCTTCAAGGTGATATTGTAGAGAGAAAATTGCAAAACCTCATGCACAATTGCTAGGTTCACGCGTCCCGCGACCGCCGCATGCCGATGCCGCGCGACCGCCGCCGTGCGACTAGTTTCTTCATGCGGCGTTTTGTTTTGGTCATGGGGCTCATGCCGTTTGCTCATGGGGCGTTTTGTTTTGGTCATGCGGCCCATGCCGTTTGGTCATGGGGCGTTTTGTTTTGGAATACAGGGAAAGCGCTTGAGGAGTACAGGGAAAGTGCTTAGGGAGTACAGGAGAATCCGCTAGGCTATACAGGGGAATTTCAAAAGAGTGAAGAGTGAAGGGTTTTGTCGTGCTGGGGATATTTGTAGATTTGTCGCATTTTGGTTTGGGGAAATGGTATAATAGTGGCGTGGTAAAATGAGGTGGCTTATGAGGAAACAAAAGAACAAAAAAGAATGCACGATAATTTTGACGAAGCCCGAGACGATATTCAACAACGAGGTCGCAAGGCGCATCGCCATGACTCAGAAAACGTCATGCAAGATTGTGCGCAATGTCTTGAAGAAGCTGCTTGCGGCAAGAGCGGATTTCATAGAGGACAGGATGCGTCTTTTCGGCCTTTTGATGGATGCCTGGCGTTATGCGGCGGCAAACGTGGGTGGTCTTGCCGACATGATCATGACTACTCCGAGCGGCATCGAGACGGATGAAGCATATGTCGGTTCGGTCCTCGCTCCGTACGCCGCCTACAACAACTTCGTCACCGGAGCGCTCATCGGCGAGATGACGAGCGCGGAAGAACTGGAGTTCACGATCACCTCCGGGATTCTCGCGAGCAACTGGACGAAACTCTTCTCGATTATCCATTCGCGGGGCTTTTCCGATGCCGAGTCCCTCATCAAGGCCGAAACTTACGCGCTTGGCCTCAACAATCATCTTACCGGGATCTACCACAGTTGCGAAAAACCAGTCTTGAACGCGGATTGGATCGTGGCCTACGATACCCTGGAAGCTTTGCTCAAGACGATTCTCAAGGATCTTGCGTCCTACGACCCGATGAAGGGAGCGCGTGCGAAATGACGCCCAAAGAACTCCTTGAATACGCCGTCATAGGCGACTTCCTCAACGACGTCGTGCCGCCCGCCGACATTCGCGAACTCGCCCGGCGGCATGGCGTGTGCACCGAGGACTTCGGCAATCCCGACCTTGCAAAGGTGTTCGCCATCGCGATGGAATACGCCGGCAACACGAACGAGACGCTCCTTGGCGAACTTCACGCAAAGGGCGTTTCGCAGTTCCTCTGCGAAGAGGCGATCAGACATTCCGCCGCCACGATGATGGACTGCGAGATGAACCTCTGCAATCTGCGCAACAACACCATCAACACGCAGATCAACAAGCTCATCGCCGATGCGGGAAAGTACGCGTCCGACGGCGTCAGCCGCGCCTACGCCACCATTGACGTTCTCAAAACCTACATCGACAGGACCGAAGCGCGCAAAAAGACGACGGGCGGCGTCCAGTCGGCCTGGGAGTTCTTCAACGACAACGGCAACGACACCTGCGAGGCAAACCGCCTTTTCGCCGACGAACAGGACGACTGGCTGTCAAAGGAAGGCTGCGCCGTGCTCGTATCGACCACGGGAACCGGCAAATCCGTCCTTTCGATGCAGATGGCACTCTTCTGGGCGGGCGGCAAAACGTGCTTCGGCATCACTCCTGTGCATCCGCTGAAAGTTGCGATCATCCAGACCGAAGACAGCGCAAAAATCGTCAAGCGCAACCTCACGAGCTTCCGAAAGGCGTGCGGTTGGACGGATGACGAGTTCCGGCTGGCGATGGAGAACGTGTCGCTTGTGGACATTAAGGGCAAGACGGGCGAAGCCTTCATCGACCTTCTCGCGAACGTCCAGCGCGACGGAGGATACGACCTCATCGTGATAAACCCGCTTCAGGGCGTTCTCGGCGGACTCGACATCAAGAGCAACGCCGAACTTTCGCGGTTTCTGCGCGATGGACTCGACAGCATTCTCAAGGGACGCCGGATGAACTGTCCGAAATGCGCACTCCTGCTCGTGCATCACACGAACAAGCCCATCCAGCAGGCGCATGGCGGACCGGGCGTGGGATCGTCGCAGTTCCTCGAGTACAGCTGCGCGGGCGGAGCGGAAATCTCGAACTGGATGCGTTCGCTCCTCGTGATGCTCGAACAGACCGGCAAAAACCGCAAACCCGGTCACTTCAACCTTATCGGCGCCAAGAACGGTTCGTGGCTCGGCTGGCCGGAACGCTTCGACAACCGCCCCGTATGGCGCATCCGCCGCCACGACCCGGAATTCGACGGCGGCGGCAATCTGGTGTACTGGTACGACGCCGACTCGCAATCTGCCGCCCTGCCGGAACAGGAAAAGACCAAAGGCCCCACCGATGCCGACGTCCGCCGCCTCGCCGACGAAATCAAATCCCTCAAACGCCCCCCAACAATGACAGAAGTAAGGGATTTGGCGGCAAAGATTTTCGGAAGAACATTGGGCAGGGCTATTTATGCTCTTATAAAAGCTGATTGGAATAAGTATGGTCTAGAAGTGATTACAGGGGATTCTCTGGCCGAAAAGCTTGTAGTTCCAATCAAAAAACACTAGCCAAAACGTTTGAGGCTTCGTGCATAAGTGTGGGTGCGTAGGTGGGTAAATGACGGTCGTCGAGAGA
>JAGBFY010000589.1 GCA_017936245.1 Kiritimatiellia bacterium | reverse complement strand
GTGTGAAGGAGTACCTGCTCGATTACTATGCCAAGGGGCCGTTCAACTGCCTGATGCCATACAACTGGCCTACGCGCAAACAGCTGGATTGGTGTCTGGAACGCAACCTTCGCGTCATCTATCCGATGGAGAACGCCTATCCGGGCAGGAAGCCTGTGGCACATTCAAAGAAGATGGGGAACGATTATGTGAAGGAAATGTTTGAAAAGGTCAAGGACCATCCTGCCATACTCGCCTGGTATATCTGCGATGAGCTGCCGTCGTCGATGGACTGGGCTCTGCGTGAACGTCATCAGCTCCTGAAGAAACTTGATCCGGATCATCCGACGTGGTGCGTGATCTACGAGCCGGAGAACTACCGTCCGTTCCTTGGTGGATACGATATCGCCGGCGTCGATCCCTATCCGATAGGCAATCACGGGGATGCGAAGGCGACATCCATTTCCATCGCCTCTTCTTGGACGCTTGAGGCCAAGAATGCTATGTTTGGATTTCGTCCGATGTGGAACGTGCCGCA
Source organism: Kiritimatiellia bacterium (assembly GCA_017936245.1). Taxonomy (GTDB): domain Bacteria; phylum Verrucomicrobiota; class Kiritimatiellia; order RFP12; family UBA1067; genus UBA1731. The sequence goes on along the minus strand of JAGBFY010000589.1, from coordinate 2,367 downwards.
GGCGTTCAATTGGGCGTGGTACCGCAAGTCGGAGTACGGCAAGAATGGCGTGGACATGCCTACGGAGAAGGAGCTGCGCTCCATGACATGGCAGTCGATCGCGGCAGGTGCGAACGGAATCGTCTATTATTCATTCTTCAACATCTATGATGGTGAAAAGGAACCGCTCAGGTCGCAGATATTCAACTATGTCTGCAAGGTGGCTCAGGAAGTGCGCGATCGCGAGCAGATACTGCTGTCGCCCTTGCCGCCGCCGGAGATCGTCCGTTTGCCGAAAGGTGTCGTCGCCCGTACCTGGAAGACGAGGGACGGAGATGTCTATCTGCTTGCCTGCAACACGTTGCGCAAGGCTGTGAAGGGGATAGTTTCCGTCACGGGCTGCAAGGATCATGCGCTTGATCTGGCTGCAATTGATGTGTATTTCGGGAAGCTTGTCGCCGAAGGGGCTAAATGAGAAGCAAGGTAAAAAGTTTTATTGTTAATCGAAAATCAAAGGAGGTAAAATGAACATCAGAAAACTAACGGGTGTCGCACTTGCCGCATCCGTAGTCGCTGTTACGGCTGCGGCATCCGCTGCGATCGTAACCGAGACGGCCTCGGATGATTGGGTTTGCACTCTGGAAACCCATAATCCGGAAATAACATCGTCTCAGGCCTCCGGCATAGGACAGAGTCTTCTTACGCGTTTTGTTTCTGTTCTGCGTTCATACGGCGAAATCGCGCTGGATACAACACGCAAGTGCGGCTTCAGAATTCATTTCAAATAATTGCAATCATTCAAAGTAAAGGAGTTTCCCATGAAGAAAACGACATTACCAATTCTTTCTGCCGCAATCATTTCTGGCGTTGTATGTTCTGCTGATGTGCCGGCTGTTCCGGTGATTGCTGAAGACAGTGTCTCGTTGAGTCAGTCGGAGGCAACCGATCTTGTTACGATCAATTACCGTCTGGAAGGCGCTCCGGCGATCATTACGGTTGACATCCAGACGAACGGGGTGTCGATTGGCGGTGAGAATATCTGGTATATGAAAGGCGATGTTCATAAGCTTGTCGCCGAAGGAGACCGAAAGATATTCTGGCGTTCAGGCAAGGCATGGCCGGGACATAAGATAGCAGGCGGAGTGACGGCGGTTGTCACCGCTTGGGCGACAAATACTCCTCCCGATTACATGGTTGTTGATCTAGAGGCCGCCCGTTCTGTTAATTTCTATGCCCGCGAGGAGGAGCTGCCTGACGGAGTTGGACATAGGCGGTATAAGACGACCAAGCTTGTTATGCGCAAAATCCCGGCAGGCGGTGTGCAATGGCGGGCCGGTCGGCGTTCGACTGATGTCAATACTGGATACAACGGCTATAAAGGGGTCGATCACGTTGCTCATCTTGTTACGCTTGACGATGATTATTATATGGGCGTGTATGAACTCACGCAACGTCAATATGAACTTATGATGGTCAAGCAGAGTGATGCGACCAAAATCAAACATGTTGAGAATACGAAGCCAGACTATGAAGTTCTCCCCATCAAGAGTGTGTCAATCAATCATTACTTACGCGGACAAGCCGGTCTGGGATATAATTGGCCGGTAAATGGTCATTCCGTATCGAATACATTTTTCTTCGGTCTTTTGCGCACCCACGCCGGTTTTGGACAGTTTGACCTGCCGACTGAACATCAGTGGGAATTCGCCTGTCGGGCCGGATCGGGAGAAATGTTTCATAATGATTACAATATCCCCAAAAGTTGGGAGTGGAACGAGACGAACGAGCGCATTTATGAAATTGCCAATTGTAAAAACAATGGAATAGGGAAAGCTCAAGAGGTGGGGCTTCTTGTGCCGAACAAGTGGGGTCTTTACGATATGTCGGGAAATGTATGTGAGTGGTGTCTCGACTGGTATAATGATTCTCCGATCGGCTTTGATCCTGAGAGAGGTCCGGAATCGGGCACTGAAAAAGTCGTGCGCGGAGGATCGTTTTCCAGCTACGTTTATGAGTGCCGTACAACATTCCGGCACAAGATCGGCGGATCGGCAGAGTTTGATTTCGTTGGTTGTCGCGTTTGTTGCCCGGCGGCGTTGGACATAACGTTATAAAAAAAGATGAAAAAAGAATTTTGTGCTTTGCTGTTTTTGGCCGCCATGGCGGTGCAAGCCGCCACAAGGGTTTCGCTTGAAGGCGAGTGGCGGCTTGACTATTTCCCTCAGCCGGATGATGGTCCTGTGCGTGATTTGCCTGTCACCGTGCCGATGAAAACGGTAAAGGCGACCGTTCCCGGGAACTGCGAACTGGATCTTGTGAATGCAGGTGTTCTGCCTCCGCCGGAGCTTGGGATGAATGTTCTCAAGCTTCGGCCCTACGAAGGCTACC
>JAGBFY010000588.1 GCA_017936245.1 Kiritimatiellia bacterium | reverse complement strand
GTTGCACCGTTATCAGCGGAAAGGTGTCGGTCACTTCCACATCCTCGCGACCGTTCGTTTTTTATTCAGGAACTGTTCCGCATTCTGTCCATAGTGAAAGGCGTGTTAACTGTCAGTTGGAGGGTTCTCTGTCTTCGGATGTAGACGCGAAGATATTTCTCTATTCTATCGCTCAAGTCCAAGATGTCCCCAATGCATATTACCGTCTGCTTTGTGACGCCTCCGGATATTTGGGTTTGATAGAAGCCAAACCGTCGTCCAAGGGGGAATCTACAAGTCTTAACCGTGTTACGGTGGAGCTTGGTGAGTGCAATTTTGGCGGTAGATTGAAGATGAACAGGCGAACCACGGTCGAGCCTTGCATCCTTGGTTCAGTTGCGAAGATGCAAAATCTTGAACTCAAGGCCGGTTCCGCATTGTCATTAAGGTGGGATGCAGTCTCGAAGAAGGGTGCCGGATTTGCCGTAGAAGGTGAACTTTCCGTTGAAGCTCCGGTTGAAGTGCGTCCGTCCCGTTTCAACAGCGGGTATGATGACGGTGGCTTTTCAGTCCCGTTGCTGAAGGCACCAGTCGGCGTGAAGTTGAACTATGACGATTTCGTGTTCATAGCATCGCAAACCGAAGATGTGGACAATTTTCTTTCTCCGGTTGTCAATCTTGAGGTATATCAGGATGCAGACGGCAGGGATGTGCTTTGGGCGAAGTCACGTCCGATAAAAAGATCATCAGCCGATGACGCATCCAAGGCGACCTGTTCGCTTTGCTACGATTCAAATGCACCAGCCAGCAATTGGCCGGATGGTGAGGAGGCGATGCCGGATTATGACTATGTGTCTGCATATACTATCCGTTCATTGGGATCTTCTGCGGTGGAATCGGTATTTCCGGGAAATTCCCTGACTTTCAAATCGTCTTCGGTGAAATCTCTTGCTCTGCGTTGCCCAGTAGTGGCCATTCCCGATTTGCGCATTGATCTTTCGGGAAATAGTTTTACTTTCGATAATTATGGCGGTGGAGACAAGACCACGAACTCCGCGTTTGCGACCTATGGGACAATGGCTGTTAAGGGAAAACTTAAGGTTCTCTCTGATTCTGAAAAAAAGAACAGGTTGTATGTTTATCCTGCCGACAAGGGTTTGATCCGCATTGATTCGGATATCTCCGGAAACGGAAATATAGAGGCGCGGTTGACGGGTGACAGTTCCAAACGTTGTTATATGGAGCTGGCAGGAGACAATTCAAAGTGGAAGGGGCGTTTGATTTCATCAAAAGCACCTCAAGATGACGAGGCCTACTCATGCATCCTTTTCCGGGAGTCGAAGAACCTCGGCGGAGCCATGTCGTCATTTACAAGGAACGCCATCCATCTTGGGGTGTCAGGGAGACTGCGTCCTCTTCAGAGCGTAACGGTTTCTGAACCTACACGCGGCATCCATGTCGGTGGTGATCATTGCCACTTTGAAGTTAACGAAGGTGTGACTTTTACCATGCTTCAGCGTATCAGCTATTCCGGACGGTTGACAAAGACCGGTGCCGGAACTTTGGCATTGGGTGGTGGCAGGCCGCTTTTTTCGGATGACGAGAATGCTGCGCCTACAGAAGGCAAAAACATTCTTTCCATATCGGAAGGTTCGTTTACTCCGCTTTCTTCGGATGCCTTTGATGGCATTGCCGTTTCGTTTGCGGAAGGTACGCGAATCGCCCTGGCAGTGCCGGACGGCTTTGATGACGGGATTGGCCGGTGGGGAATGGCTCTCACCAACGAATGCTCGTCCATTTCTCTTCCTGAAAATGGGATTTCAGTATCTTTTGCGGCAGGGACAGAACCTCCAAGCAGAAAATTTACCATTCCGATATGTACTGTACGTTCGTTGGATGCTGTGGCTCTGCGTGAGAAATTCATTCTCCAGAACCGTTATCCGTTCCCTTGGCATATAAGCGAGATCGAGGAACGGAACAATGGTGACGGCACTGTAACTTTTGCTGTGACAACCAGCCGTACTGGATTTGTGATAAGCGTACGTTGAGTTCACGATAATGTGTCATGTGCGACAATGTGTCGCATATGACATGCCGCCGGGACAAAATGGCACACGAGCGTGTGCTGGATGCTGTTTCTCCTTTTTGGCACGGTTTGTGCATTAGCATTGGTGTTGAACAACAGAAAAGGAGAAAACAAATGAACACAATGCTGAACATCAATCCGTGGAGCGTCCTGAGCGAGCTGCTCGATGCGAACAGCCGGGCGTTCAAGAGCATGACGGCGCGAGCCGCCGGTAAATTTCCACCTGTCAATGTGTACGTCAACGACAATGCGGTGATTGTGGATCTTGAACTTCCCGGAAAGACGGCAAAGGACGTGGATCTTTCGCTTGAACCGCAGGCAATCGTCATTGCCGACAAGCCGGCGGAAACGACCGATGCCGCCACCGGCAATCCGGCTGAGACGCGTCCCGCATGGTCGCGCAGGCTTGAGCTGCCGTTCCGCGTTGATGCGGACAAGGCGTCCGCCAAGTTCATGGACGGAATCTTGCGTATCCAGCTGCCAAAGGCAGAGAGCGTCGGTATCCGCCATATCGCAATCGAAGGCTAAAAGAAAGGAGCATCAAAATGAACGAGACCAAATACATCGTCCCTTCGGCGACGCTTTCCGAAAGACCGGATGAGTTCGAGCTGAAGTTTGTCGTGCCGGGAATCGGCAAGGGTGATGCGGATCTTCACCTCGAAGGAAAGACTCTCACTCTCAAGACCCATGCCAAAAACGTAGCGCCTGAAGGGTTCAAGGTCGCCGCCGAGGAGTTTGACAGGGTGAACTACGCGATGAGCGTGGAGATTCCCGAGATGGCCGATACGGCGTCGCTCACGGCGAAGATCGAGAACGGCATTCTCACGGTCGTGATGAAAAAGCGTCCTGAGACTCAACCGAAGAAGATTGAGATACTCTGAAATGCATAGTTCAGGTTGATCTAATGGGTGCCTGATTGATGTGCAGG
>JAGBFY010000587.1 GCA_017936245.1 Kiritimatiellia bacterium | reverse complement strand
GGCCACCTTCTGCGCCTCGCGCGGATGCACCACCACCATCTGAACGTCTCCGTCGAGCACGTATCTGCGACCGCCGCACTCATACTCCACCGTTACGCTCCAAGCAGCCGCACCGGCCGCCTGCGCGGGAAACGCCACGGGGATCTCGCGTATCCGGTCAAGAAACCGAATCGGGCGCACAGACACTCGCTCTCGGGAAAGCTGATTCTCAAACAAGAAACGAACATCCTGAAGAGCATCACCGGAAACATGCGGATCAAAAAGAAATCTGACAACGCCAGGCGTATTTTCAAACTGAACACAGAGATTGTCGATCATCAATGTCGGCTGTGCACCTGGCTGAGGTTTGGCGAATGGAGCCATGCGCGAATGGGCAAGAGGTCTCGACACAACTGAAGAAGGAGGGGCTGATGGTTTCACATAAGCATGATGCCCTATCAATCCAACATTTGAAAAAACGTTCACTGAAGTCTTCTGCAGATCGATATCGACAGAAGACTTTGCCATGCTCCCGATTTCGGCGTCAGGTGGTCTCTCCTGAACAGTAGCGTGGAGTGACGCCCCGCACTTTTCACAGAATGAGCCTTTTGACGTCTTACGTCCGCATGAAGGACAATCCACCCTCATGTTACGATAGGACCTCCATTGTGCGCAGGATGCTTAGCCGCCTCGATGGCCGGCTCAAGCATCTTCGAAAGATTCCTATCTTCCCGCTCTGATGCGCGGTTGAAGAGTTCTTCCATCTTCGCAACGAATCTGTCGTTTGTAGACTCCTTGCCCTGCTCGGCAAGAAGCTGCTCTGCGGACATGTTGACATTGCGTTGCATCTGAATCATCTTGAGAAGATCTTCACGCTTTGCAGGATCATCCTCAAATGCGATCATCTGCTCTACAGACATCGTCTTGATGAGTTCAGCCGTCTTCGCCTTGCGGTGCAGCTCAAGATCCTGTTTAAGGCGTTTAACCTCAATCCAGTCAATCTCTTCCTGAACCTGCTGTTTGGCCGCAACCGAACGTACTTTTGCGGCGGTTTCCGCATCACCTACCTGTTCCCACCAGCGCGCTTCTGCCTCAAGCTTACGCAGGAGGATATCATGCTCCTTTTCCCCCTGTTCACGGCCATGCCGATGCGTATCCTCGCTGACTTCGCGCTTGCGGCGATGCTCGTCCGCCTCGATTTCAAGCAAACGCGCATAGAGGATATCATCATGTTCCCAATCGCGTTTCAGCAGCTGGAACTCACGATCCCGCGTTGCCGCTGAAATACGGTACTCATGGTCGATGATTTCCTTGTACTGCTTCAGCGAATCGGCATCCTTGTATTTAGCCATCTCCTCTTTATCGGCGAGCTGACGCAATGCGGTACGATACTCCACTTCACGGCGTTCGATATCGACATTGCCAAGTTTCTCGGCATATTCTTCATACTCATCGCCCGTGAATTCGGCAGATGAGACGCGCACAAGCTCAAGTCCACAGGCCTCCAGATCGGCGGCCAGGCGTGAAGCCATCCTCTCCTGAAGGCGAATTCTGCGTTCAGGATCGCGCACAAGATCGTCAAGCGTGGACGACACGCACATCTCATCGACCGCAATGCGCACTGCGCGCACAAAGTTTTCGGAAAGTTCCTTGAAAGTGCAGCTGCGGTTTTCGCCAAGAATATTGGTTATGAACGATTTGGCCGCCTCTGCCCCGCCCTTGAAGCGCAGCATCACCTCGCCGTAAAACTCAATCGGGAAATGTTCGCTCGTGCGCAGCCCCTCAACATGCAAAGGCACCACAATCTCGCCAACATCCAGAAGCACAACGCTCCTCGGCGGCGGGTCCCCGAACCAATTGATCTTTCGGGCGAGAGATTCGGGATTGTGCCTTCCCGCTTCAAGAATCCCATGCACACGACCGGAGTCCATGAGAACCGCACAAGTACCTTCCTGCACAAGAAGATCGTGAGAAAGCATGCGCTTTATGTCGCCCAGTTCGAACCTCTGCGCAAAATGCTCGGCCTCCTTGCGCCAGACGCCTCCAGCCATCGCAGCACGGTCATCGGGATACAACGGCTGATTGCAGTGAGGGCAGTAACGGGAGTCGTTTCCTATCCATTTTCCGCATCCGGGGCACTTCCACCATCCGCCAGGAGCCGGTCGCCCGCAGGCGTTGCAGAATCTGGCGCGTTTCGATACGCGGTTTCCGCACCGCGGCCACTTTGGCGTGTTCTGTGCATTCTCCAACGCCTCGCCCGTCAGTGCGCGCCCCGTGTCCGGATCGATCAACGCATCGCAGGTATCATGAAATATACCCATTCATCATCTCCTTTTGCCGCATGTGTCAAAAGTGCGATGCCCGCTCTGCGGCAAAATTTAAGCGGCGCACTCCCGAAATCCGTCTCGTAGGAGGTACCGCTAAGAACCTTGAATGAAACAGAAAAAGAAAGTACGCCGCGTGAATACACACGCAACGCACCATCGTATTTCGCTCCATTCATAGAAAAATTAGCGGTTCTCCTACGAAGCTACTATACGCTGTTGCGTACGCCGCACAGGTTAGGTTGCCCACCCTGCGCGTCTCTCACTCCCCTGCCGGGTGGAGAAGCCGGCCATCATCTGTACCATGACCGGTATATACGTTCGATCAGCTATCAAAATTCCTCTTAATCCGTGATTGCTGACCAAAATCAATGCCGTAATTATACCACATTCCCAAAATCAAAAATGGTTAGAAGCAAAAAAAAAATTGGCCGCATATATCTGAAACTTCATCGAGCAGATATCTTTGCATTCAGAGAGAACGAAAGGGGTCGCGCAATTTGCGTGACCCTCTTGGATTCACTCCTTGGACTTGCCGTCTTTACTTCTTTGACTTGTCGCCGTCCTTCTTTTCGTCCTTCTTCGGCTCTTCCTTCGCCTTGACGAGATCCTTGCGGGACTTGCTCATCGAATCGGCGGAGTAGGACGAGATCAGGTACGTCCACTTTCCGGCATTGGCGTTGAAGTCCTTGACGGCCTTTTCGAGCGTCGCATTCTCGGTGGCGTTGGTTCCGACGGGCGCGAACGCCGCCGACACCTTGAAGTAGCGGTCAGCACCGGAGGCTGCGCCGATCTTCGCCGTGTAGCTCTGACCGTTCTTCAGCGACACCTTATAGACGCATCCCGTCGCGAAACCGAATTCGGTCTCGGGCTTCTTCGGATCTGCGACGTTGTTGAAGTCAAGATAGGAGAGCGCGGAGTCGAGCGAATACGTCTTGGACGTGTCGAGCTCCTCCTTCTCGCCAAGCCCTTCAAGGCTCCACGTGGAATCCTTGCGCGTGAGGTTGACGGTCTTGCCGTCCTTCGTATAGGACACGGCCTTCACGTCAGCCGACGGAACGGAGCAGATGCGTCCTTCGCACCACTTCTTCGGATCGCCGTCGAACGCCTCAAGAGCGTCCTTCACAAGCACGACGCCGTCGCCGAACTTCATGTAGCGTCCATCAGGATAACCGCCGCCGCCGAACTGCGCGGCCTGGCCGCGCGGCTTGGACATATGCTGCTCGCCGAGAGTCGCGGATGCGAGAACCTTGCCCTTCGCGTCCTTGAGTTCCACGAGCGTGCCGTTCTCAATCTTGCGGCCGCGGGCCGTCTGGCCGACGGTGAGATCCTTGAGCTTGAGAAGGTTCTCGCGGATCTTCGTGACATCCGCCGGATAGCCGTAGAGCGAATCGACCACCCAGCCGCCGTCAGTGGCTGCGAGCGTGAGCTTTTTGCTTCCGCCGACCTCGACCTTGGCCACCTCCGACACGTCGAACGCCGCGAGGACGGGCTTGCCGTTCAGATTGGACGACTTGATCTTGCGCCCGGAATTGCAATAGTACGCCGCTCCGCCGAGAACGGCGGCTGCGGCAGCGAGAATTACTAGATTCTTATTCGTCATTTTACGGTAAACCTTTCTCTTAGTGCTTCCTGCGCTTGAGACCACGGAAGATGCCGAAGAAGATGACCAGCGCGGGTATCGCGAGGATGTTCAGCACCTTGAGCATGAGTCCGAGACTGTCGATGTCGGCCGTGAGCTCCTTGCGAACGTTCTTGAGCT
>JAGBFY010000586.1 GCA_017936245.1 Kiritimatiellia bacterium | reverse complement strand
ATCCGAGAAGCAGATACGCTTCCTTGCAAATGCCGGTGTGCCGTATGAGTACTATCTTGCAGCGGATGTCCTTGACCGGCCGGAATTGCTCGATGGAATGAAGACAGTGGTGTTCATGCTGTGGCGAAAGTTTGATCCGAGGCGCATTGCGCTCGTGAAGAGGCTTGCTTCCAAAGGCCGTACGCTTGTATTTCTTGCGGAGTCAGCATCTTTAGGTGGAGCGAAAGAGGCTACTGGTTTTGATGTGGACTTCGACTTCAAGTCGAAGTGTCTTGCGGTTGAGCCTGCCGCCGGGATTGACATCGATACTGTGGGAAGCTTCGATGTCGAACAGATACGTGGCGGCACGTTCGGCAGTACCCCCAAGAATCCTCTTGGAAGGGCATATGGGCGGCGAGGCGTGATTAAGGAAGGCGCAGGTGTGAAGGTGCTTGGACGCTTTGTCGATGATGGCAAGGCGGCTGTCGCAGAAAGGATTGATGGTGGATGCCGCCGCATATACATATCCGCGCCGGGAGGTCTTTCTCCTTCATTCTTCAATCGCATTGCGCATGAGGCCAGTGCGTACGTTCCTGTGAAGGGGACCGGCCTTCAGGTCAACATGAATGGCGATTTTGTGTCTGTGCATGCTCTCAAGGGAGGATGGTTCGAATTTCGTCTGCCGTTCCGCTGCCGCGTGGTGAACGTAAAGTCCGGCAAGGAGGAATCGCAGGAGAATGGCGCGGTGTCTCTTGATCTTACTCCGGGGCAGACATGTTGGTTCAGATTGATTAAATAGATAAGTCAATGAAGCGCAAGAATGGAATCGTCCTTTTCGTTGCTCTGGGCGCGTTGTGCTGTTTTGCCGACGTGTGCATAAGGCATGGCGAACCTGATGTATCAAGTGCCTTCCGCGCTGCCGTCGCAAAGGTTTCGGCTGAAGGAGGCGGAACGATCCGCTTCGAGTCTGGAGAGTATCGGCTTCCGGTGTCGGTTGGAAGCGAAATGAAGTTCTACATATCGAATCATGACCAGAGCGATTCGCATCGTGTAGTGTTTCCGATTGTTGGAGCGACGAATGTTACGGTAGATGCAACTGGTGTGCTTTTCCTCTTTGACGGAAAGCCTATTCCGTTCGTGCTGCTTGAGAGCCGGAACATTCTGCTGCGCGGCTTCTCCGTTGACTCTTCCGTGCCGTTCATGCCTGAGATGACCATTACGGGCTTTGCCGCCGGAAAGACGATTGTCGATATCTGCCCTGAGAAGAGTCCATATCGCATCAAGAACGGCGTTATTCATTTTCGCGGAGCGGACTGGGAATACTCACCCTTGCACGCAAAGCTTTTCGACGGCTCCACTCGTGAACTTGTCGAGCGTTCTGGGGACGTTCCTTATCGCGGCGGTGCAAGAGGGTTGACGAAGGGAAAGCTTGAGCTTGACTTTGATTTTTCGAAGGTCGGGAAAGGTGCTAAACTTGGTGACATCGTGGTCTTGAGGCCTCCTGTACGGCCGTGTCCAGGGATTGTGGTATATCGAAGTGAAGATGTACATTTAGAGGATGTTGTGGTGCATTCCTCTCTTGGCATGGCACTTCTTGTTCAGCGCAGCCGAAATGTTGCATGGCGAGGCACTGGATCTCCTGAATCGCGCCGTTCAGGTGTTTTCCCGAGGAATGCGACAGGGCGCTATGCTTCGGCTCATGCCGACGCTTCGCACTTTTCGAATGTTGCTGGTGATGCAGTTGTCGAGAATTGCCTTTTTGAGGGAATGATGGATGATGCGATGAATGTCCATTCGACCTGCCTGATGATAACGAATGTTCTGTCTCAAAATAGCATACGGTGCCGCTAT
>JAGBFY010000585.1 GCA_017936245.1 Kiritimatiellia bacterium | reverse complement strand
GTTTTTCATGACGTCCGAAAGGTCGCACACCACGAAGTCGCGCCGTCCCCGCTCTTCTGAATGTTCGATTCTGGCAAGGGAAAGGATGTCCTGAGCCAGCTTGTCGAGCCGTACGGTCTGCTCTTTCAGTACGTTGAACATGGCGGTGCGGTCTTCTGGCGGAAGTGACTCATCCTCTGAAAGTACATCCACCGCCCCCATGATTCCGGTCAGCGGTGTACGTATCTCATGGGTGACGTTGGAGACGAACTCGCGTCTGAACTTTTCAAGCTTGCGCATTTCCTCAAGAAGACGCTCTTTTGCGTCGCGCTCACCTGTGAGTTGGGCAAGACGCGCCCGGAAACGGCGAACGGTAAGGAAGAGGGTCAGGACAACACCCGCGCCGACAAGCGCTGCGACAGTGACCTCGACAACGGTGGATACATCCGGAAATGAAGCCGCAAACATCATGGCCTGAACCTGTATCCGGCTCCACGGACGGTCTCGATATGATCCGCCCATGCTCCAAGTTTTCTGCGAAGTCCCACTACCTGAACGTCAACGGCGCGATCCGTGACATCCTTGCCGGCGTTTTGGGTGAGATCGATGATCTGGGCACGTGTATAAACGCGTTCCGGACGGGAAAGCAGAAGCGACAGCACCCTGTATTCGCTTCCTGTGAGACTGAGCGACTTGCCATTGAGTGTCACTGAGCGGGAATCGGAATTCAGCACAAGCCCATCAAAATCGGTATTGGATTCCTTGACCGACTCTGGTCTGCGCAGGACAGCGCGTATGCGGGCAAGCAGGACCTGACGCGAGAAGGGCTTGGTTACATAGTCGTCGGCTCCGCATTCAAGACCTCGCACCACATCGCCTTCCTCGCTTCGTGCCGTAAGCATGATGACTGGGGTTGAGGCAACCTCCTTTGTTTCGCGGATGCGTCGGCAGACCGTAAAGCCGTCAAGACCAGGCAGCATAAGATCAAGAAGCACAAGCGACGGACGCAGCTCGCGGACGAGCTTCAGTCCGTCATCTCCCCGCTCCGCTTCCTTTATCAGCGTGTATCCGGCACCACGGAGAAGGACTCTGAGAACACTGCGGATTGCGGCGTCATCCTCGATTATGACAATCGTTTCCGCCGACATTCCGCATTTCTCCGATTAGACGTGCTTGCCGCCCGCAAGAGTCTGTGAAATGTTCAGATAGCAGCTGCGGATGCGGTCGAACGCATTGAGAATGTCGAGCTGGGCGAGCGTTCTCATCGGAGAGGAGCCGACCGTTCCAAGCGCAGACTGGCGCGCGTCGCGGACGCGCTGACGGATATCCTCGGAGAGTTCATCGGCGTTGGCGACAGGCTTCTTGCCGAACTCGTTCTCGCAGAACTCGAGCGAAACGTTCACAGCCGCCGCAAACGCGGAGACGCGCGAATGGATGTCCAGCACAACACTGCGGGCGTCACCGGCGAATTCGCCGCCGCCGTCTCGGAAGCGGCGCAATGCCTTGATAATCGTGCATTCCTCGTCCGAAATCGTCTCAAGTTCATCCGTGATGCGCAGAAGCGAACGGGCCTGCCCGGCCACATCTTCGGGAAGACGCGAGGTCATGACGCGGCCGAGGAACTCCGTCACCTCCTGCTGCACGCGGTCAAGGATGTCCTCGCGCCGGAATACATGGTCCACATCCTTGTCGTCCGCCGTACCGTCAATCGCTCCGCGGACGTTTGCCATCATCTCAACGTTGCTGTTTGCCATGAAAAGAACCTCTCGGGCGGCCTGCTCACAGGCAATCTGCGGAGACTGCTTCACGCGCTTGTTTAGGTAGGTAAGGCGCGTCTGCTCGCTTTGTGCCTTTGCCGGAACAAGCCAGGTTACGAAACGTGCGAACTGCTTCACAAACGGCAGGAAGATGAGCGTCGTGACGATATTGAAGCCGGTATGGACCGCCGCCATCGGTGCGGCGGGCTTGGCAGCCCAGTCAGGGAAGAGATCCTTCGCGATCTGGAGCATCACGGGAATGAAAAGCGGAATGAGGACAACCGTACCCACCACATTGAAGAGAGTGTGCGCCATGGCCGTACGCTTCGCTTCGGTCGTACCTCCAAAAGCCGCGAGCCATGCCGTGACAGTCGTGCCGATATTCATGCCGAACACCGTTGCGGCGGCGGTCTCGAACGAGATGATGCCCTGGATGGAAAGCGTCATTGCGATGGCTGTTGTGGCCGCCGAACTCTGCACGACCGCAGTGAACACTAGTGATATGATGAAGCACTTTACGAGTCCCAGCACCGTTCCCGCATCCAAGGACGCAAAAACCTGACGGACTGCCTCATTCTCCTTGATGGGGGCAACGCCCTTGTTCATCCAATACAGCCCCATGAACACAAAACCGAGACCCATGAGCGCAAGACCGAGGTTGTGGGCGGTTTCCCTGTTTATGAAGAAGTAGAATATTGCACCTATCGCGATCACGGAAAGACCCAGAAGCCCTACATCGGGCACAAACGCTATCAGCCACGCTGTGGTTGTTGTTCCTATGTTGGAACCTATGATGACGTTTATCGCCTGGGTCAGGTCAAGAAGTCCGGATGACACGAATCCTACGGCGATAACCGTAATGATCGAACTCGACTGTACAATGATCGTAGATACGCAACCTGTGGCGACACCGGCAAGACGGTGCGTCGTGGCAAGCGCCATGAACCGCCTCAGTCCACGACCGCTGACCGCCTGCAGACCTTCAGACAAATGCTTCATACCAAGCAAGAAGGTGCCGAGACCTCCTGCAACCGTCAAGATGACAAGCAACATTTCTTTCATAATATGCCGCTTATTATACTATAAATCTGTTAGGATTATGTTAGATTTTTTTTTCGGGCACAGTAAATCTCCCCGTCCGATTTATTTTAAAAACAGGTATTGTGCGGAGCGGTCAGTTTTGATATAATGTGCGGCGTTTTTCGGTTAGGAGAGGTGTCCGAGTGGTCGATGGTGCAACCTTGGAAAGGTTGTGTGGGGGCAACTCCACCGGGGGTTCGAATCCCCCCCTCTCCGCCAGTATGGCGAACGTGATGTGAAAGGTTCCAGAAAGATGCGTTCCGGTCTTGATTCCCTCAAAAACCTTGGTGCAGGTTCACCGATTCCGTCCGATTATTCACCGAAAGTGCTTGAAGCGTTCCCTAATGTCCATCCCGACCGCGACTATTGGGTCACGTTCACCTGCCCCGAATTCACTACACTTTGTCCGAAAACGGGGCAGCCGGATTTCGCGACTCTCACGATCCGCTACATCCCTGCAAAGACTTTGGTGGAGTCGAAGTCTCTGAAGCTTTACCTTTTTGGATTCCGCAACCATGGCGACTTCCATGAGGATGTGGTGAACATAATCTACAACGATCTTGTAGCCCTCATGAAGCCGAAGTACATGGAGGTAATCGGCAAGTTCACCCCGCGTGGCGGCATTTCGATCGATCCTTTCGTCAATGGCGGCGTCGGGGCGAAGTACCGCAAGCTTGCTGAGGCTCGTTTTGCCGCCTGGAACGGCGTACGCTGAAGTTTTAGGCTAGATATCTGTTTCATGCGGCCAGTTCGCGATACAATACCGGTAAATCTCATCTGTGATGGGCGCCCTGCCCTTGTTGTCGGATACGGCAAGGTCGGGCAGCGCAAGGAGCGCTTTCTTCATGCGAGCGGTGTGCCGGTAAAGGTCATTGCTCCGGATGCGGTTCCGCTCAAGGTGGGGACAGACCCTTCGGGGAAAGAGGGGACAGACCCTTCGGAGTACATAAAGCGCAGGTTCAGGGCCGGGGATTGCAAGGGCGCGTTTGTGGTGTTCGCCTGTACGGACGACAAGCATGTGAACCGGGCGGTGCTTGCGGATGCGAGAAAGCATAACGTTCCGTGCTGCTGTGCAGACCAGAACTGGGCAGATGCCGATTTCACTACTCCGGCAGTCGCGAGAACCAAGGGCGTTGCCGTCGCAGTTTCCACGAATGGCGCCTCGTGCGCGAGTGCGAAGGAGCTCAGGCGTTCGATAGAGTCCTTCCTTGATCGCCGCGAGTCCGGATGCGTGACCATAATCGGCACGAGCGACGGATTTACCTCTTCTGATAGACGGTCGCAGTTCCACATGTCGCCGGAGGCCCGCAAGGAAATGGTTCGCTTCCTGTATGACATAAAGGGCGTTGAAGGGCTTGTTGTGCTCAATACCTGCAACCGTGTAGAGGTTGCCTTGTACGGCGGCGTCAATGTGGAGCTGGTGAAGCGGCTCATGCATTTCCACCGTCTTGCGGAAAACGAATACTTCATTCTTCGCGGTGATGAGGCGTTCCGGCACGTCGTGATGGTCACTGCGGGACTCAAATCCGCATGGGCGGGAGAGTTCCATGTCGTGAGCCAGGTCAAGGATGCTCTGGAGGAATCGAAGACTATGGGGATGCTCGATGGGCGTCTGAAAGGGTTCTTCGACGATGCGCTTCGGACGGCGAAGAAGGTGCGCCGCGCGGTGGAGGGAATGCTTGAGGTCAAGGAGATCGAGTCCACCGCGGTGGATTATCTTTCGGCGAAAATGGATCTTTCCAAGGCAAGGATTGCGGTTTTGGGTTCGGGGAAGATCGGTTCTGCGGTCGCAAAACTCCTCAAAGGGGCAAATGTAAAGGTTGTCCACCATGGCGAGCGCATTCCTGCCTGCGATGCTCTGGTGTGCGCTTTTGCCGCAAGGAAGCCTGTCGTGACGAAGCCAAGGAAGGAGTGTGTGATTCTGGACCTTGGCATGCCGCCGAACTGTTCGCCTGATGTCGGCGCAGTTTCGCTCGATGATCTCAAGAACTGGCGTCGTGCGGAGACCGGTGCGCTGGACGAGGCGATGGCGCGCGCTGCGAAAGTGATCGCCGACGAGATCAAGAAACTTCGTGTGTGAATCAGAAGGAGGTTTTTATGTC
>JAGBFY010000584.1 GCA_017936245.1 Kiritimatiellia bacterium | reverse complement strand
GTGGACGGCTCCATCAAGGCAGGTCAGACCGTTACGTTCATGGCATCCGGTGTGAGCACCACCATCCATGAAACCGGCATCTTCTCTCCGACAAAGAAACCGGTCGACAGGCTTGAAGCCGGACAGGTGGGATACCTTGTCGGAACGGTCAAGGATCCAAGCGAGATCAAGATCGGCGATACCGTCACAACGACGCGTCTTGGCGCGACGGAGCCACTGCCGGGATTTCATGACATCCATCCGACGGTTTTCTGCGGCATTTATCCCATGTCCACGGACGAGTTCCCGACGGTCGAGCAAGGGTTGGAGAAGCACCATCTTCACGACTCCGCTTTCACGTTCCACCACGAGTCTTCATTGGCTCTCGGATTCGGCTTTCGTTGTGGTTTCCTCGGTCTTCTCCACATGGAGATTGTGCAGGAGCGCTTGCGCCGTGAATTCAATCTCGATATCATTTCCACGAGCCCGGGCGTGGTCTATAAGCTGAAGCTTCGGGATGGAACCATCAAGGATCTGGACAACCCTCTGCAAATGCCGGATCCGACGATGTTCGAGACCATATCCGAGCCTATTCTTAAGGCCCGCATCATCACGCCTTCGGAATCGATTGGTGATGTGATGCGCATTGTGATGGACCGACGCGGAATGGTGGAGGGCACGGAGACGATGGACGCAAAACGCGTGATGCTCCATACGATGCTTCCCTTGAACGAGATTCTCATCGATTTCCACGACACGCTCAAGAGCGTGTCCCACGGATACGCCTCCATGGACTATGAGCCGGCGGGGTATCAGGAATCTGATATAGTAAAGATGGACATCCTTCTCAACGGCGAGACTGTCGATGCGTTTGCGACGATGGTTCACCGCACCAAGGCCCGTACGCGTGGAATCCAGATGTGCAAGGCTCTTGCCGACACGATTCCTCCGCACCAGTTCAAAATTCCTGTGCAGGCTGCGATCGGCAAGGAGATCATCGCCCGCGAGGATATACGCCCGTTCCGCAAGGACGTTCTCGCCAAACTCTACGGTGGCGACGTAACGCGCAAGATGAAGGTGCTCGAAAAGCAGAAGCGCGGTAAGGCTCGCATGAAGGAGTTCGGTCACGTGAACGTGCCTCAGAGCGCGTTCATCGCAGTGCTGAAGGGTACGATCAAGGAGTCGTAATGGCTTCTTCGGCTGATGTGTCGGCATCGAAGTCTCTCCGCAAAGGCGTACTCTGCATCCTCCTGAGCGCGTTCGGCTTTGCGCTGATGGCAATGTTCGTGCGTCTCGCCGATGTATGCGGTGACGGACAGCTCCCTGCTGTGCAGAAGGCTCTATTTCGTAACCTTGTCGCGGCAGGCATTGCGGGATGGGCGTTCTTTAGGCGACCATCATCAGTTGACCATAAGGTCGCACTTCCTCGGACTCCTGGTGTATGGAGTGATCTCATCCTTCGATGCGTGTTTGGATCGGTCGGGATATTTGCGAACTTCTATGCGCTTACCCATATCCCGGTAGGCAATGCAATGGCTCTTAACAGGACTGCACCGTTCTTTACGCTTCTGATGAGCTGGCTTCTGCTGGGTCAGCGCATGACACTGCGCCAGATGCTGTGCGTTGCGGG
>JAGBFY010000583.1 GCA_017936245.1 Kiritimatiellia bacterium | reverse complement strand
CCGATTGGGGGCCTAACCTTGAAGCAGCAAAGGAAGGCGGCAAGTATCTCCTGCCGGAAGGAATGACGATGTACTCTTCCACGGGCAGTTATAGTTTTCTTGGGGATACATTGGCTGTTGCAGGTACTTTCATTGCAGGGAATTCCGGTGATACCTGGAACCGTTTTAAGGAATTGCGAATGTTGCCGGGCGGTAAATACAAGCACAATTCCAACAATCAGTTGGAGGCTGGAAATTTCGTAATTTCAGGTACGGAGGAGAAACCTTCACTGTTTGATTTCTTCATTTGGAACGGCAAGTCTGTAATATACAGCGGTGGCTTCTCAGGCGACAAATCTGCTGTCGCAGTAATCGGCAGAGGCGCCATATCGGAATGTGATCGTACGGCGGCATTAGGCACCTGCAATCACATGACTGTGGATTTCTCGAATTATTTCGGTAAGCTTGTCCTCGGCGTCGGCGCATACGTGAAGCTGTATTTTGAAAATCCAGATAGTGAAACAACAAGAATAGCCAATGTCCATCCTGGAACGATAGAGCTTCGGAAGGACAGCATCCTTTCTACATTGCTCAAGGTGCAGGCAAGGACAAATATTGTCGGAAGTCTTATTTTCAATCCAGGATCGGAGTTGAATCTCTATACACATGGACTTTATGGTAATTTCACGGTCTTTACTGTGACCAACAGATTTTCGGCGTCTGGCGACTTCAGGGTCGGTTTCTCGTATGACCGTAGTACGGCCTATGAATATGATTACAATAGTATAGGACGTAACGGGCACATCCCTCTTGTACATTTGACTGGACCTGCGGCGCAGACGGACGCAGACTTCTCCGAGGCTGTCATCACCAATTTTTACATCAAGAATCGGATTGGAAATCTTCCTGCTAATGTGCGGCTTGGTCTTTTCGACAACGGAGACGGCACAAAGGATGTGTCTGTGAAATGGGATCCCGTGGTTTTGATGGACAAGGTGAATGCATCAAACGGCTCGTCATCTCCACTTGCGTTTTCGGATGACAGTTGCTGGTCCACCGGAAATGTTCCGGATGAGGACTTCTCCGGAAATGTGTTGGTGGAGGCTTCGTCGTTAGGGCTTGGCTGTAACGATACGATTGTCCGAACCAATATGATTCTGACTGTAAGGTCAGGCGCCTCCGTGTACAATCATGCACTGTCTTTTGTGGTTAAAGAATTACACCTTGTCGGTGGTTCGTCATTCTTTACGTATGCCGGTGCGCAAAACCCTGCGATCTACGGAAAGATTGTTGTGTGGCCAGGTGCAAGCCCCGTGTCGTTCTGGGGTTGGGCCGATAAATGCTACAAGGTGTATTCAGAAATAGCGGGTGGTGGCATCATTTCCGTCTGCAACTACAATCCGACGTCAGTTTCGATGGAGCTGTTCGGGACGAACGTAAATTATTCGGGAGCTTTCGTAGTGGATTCGCACGCAGATTCGTGGATGCCTGAATCCGGCACGGATGAATGCACAACGCTCTTTCTCAATGACGGACGCAATCTTGGTGGAGTATATTCCGGTGATGATTCATGGAAGGCTCTGACGGTGAAGGGGAACTCGAAGATTTCGGTGCGCAGTGATGTTACGCTCGATGAGTCGACACGTGGAATTTACGTTGAAAATGCGGCAAGGTTCGTTGTCCCTGAAGATAAAACATTTGCCGTCATGCAGAACATCACATTTGCCGGCGAACTCGTAAAGACCGGCGCCGGGCGCCTTACGCTGGGCGGCGCGGCTTTGTTCGTGGACGGCAATCCTGACACCAATCCTGTTGAAGGATTGAATAAGCTTATGGTTGCTGAAGGCGTTCTCAAGGTTGTATCTACAAATGCGCTTGACGGCGTTGCCGTGAAGTTTGCCGCCGGCACGACACTGGAGCTTGACGCATTCCCGAAATCTGACGGCATGACGGAATGGGGTGTCGTGAACACGAAATGGCATGAGCCTTTCGTTTCTATGGGCGGGAAGGTCCGTGTTGTATTTGTTGATGACGGAACAGAGTGCGGCGATAGCGCTCAGGTTGCGGTCTGTACAGTTCAATCGTCCGCAGTGGATTCCTTGCCGTTTACGTTTGGACGCATTCGCAGTGGTTACTATACGAAAGTTACCACGCGTGACAATAAAGACGGCACAGTTACGGTGATTGCCGGATTCCAGCGCATGGGCACAAGGATCATCGTGCGATGAAGTCATGGGCAATATCGCTAAAGGGGCTTGGGCAGATGGTTTTTCCCCGTGTTTTCGTCTTGTTTCCGCTTCTGATGGCGATGTCAGCCTGTGCGGCAAGTGGGGAGACCGTGCGCTACCGTCTCTTCGATACAAAGGCTGCATCGGATGACAAGACCGGTTGGGAATGGCAGTCCTATCCGCTTGGCTGTGGGTATTTCGGATGGAACGTATTCGGCATTCCGGATAACGAGCGCATACAGGTGACCCACAATGCGATGGTCACATACAGAAATCAGACAAACGCATTGGAGATCAGGATCAGGACCGGACATGCCAAACCTGTCCGGTACAGGCGCGAACTTGATGTCAGTTCAGCCGTTGCCAAGACGGAGTATTCGTGCGATGGCGTTGATTACTGTCGTGAGTGTTTCACATCCTATCCTGCACGCACCGGCGTCATGCACTTAACTGCGTCAAGGGAGGGTGCGCTTTCGTTTGATGTCTTGGCGCAGATACCGTTCCCTGTTCCGTTTGGCGACAAGGAGGGCTTTGGGCGCAAAGGGACTGTTGAATCGTCCGGCAATGAGATCCTGATTGAGCAGGAGATGGAATTTCAGGGAATCAAGTTCGCTGCCGTGATAAAGGTGCTGAGCGACGGCAAGGTTGTTCCGAAAGACGGCAGGCTTCAAGTTTCCGGGGCTACGGCCGCAACAGTGCTTTTTG
>JAGBFY010000582.1 GCA_017936245.1 Kiritimatiellia bacterium | reverse complement strand
CCGCCCTAGCCTGCATGCAGCACACCGATACAATCGACATCAAAAACCTGCCGATATGTCGCAAACCAATACATTGGCAGCTATTTTCTCCTGTTGCATTCTTTCGTATCATGGTTATGGTTCCTTTCTTTTTGAAACTGATTAGATATCCAGGAAAGTATCCCCACTACAGCTGGAGAGACAACGACCGCCAGACAAGAAGCGAACCTCTGCGCTTCCATCAAAACACTTCCAGGGAGAGATGCTCAAGAAAGCGAAAAGTCTGCTCCCAATTTGCGGTCGTATAAAATCCAGGACCGAAATCAAGCATCCGATTCGATTCCTCGAGCATCGGTATCTTCACTTCAATATTGCTGGCATGATAAAGTGTCATATAATCATACTTTCAACGGCGCTCTTCATACTTCTTCTTCCTCAAAAAACAACACGGCTCAAAAATGGAAAATTCCAGAAGCACATTTTTACCTTGAAATACCGGTTAAAGCATATCAATGCGATTCTTTTTGCCGTATAGCCAGAATCCGCCGAACATCGATGCGAGAACGCCCGCTCCGACGCAGAGCCAAAGTCCGCTATGGCTCACCATAACGGCATGGTATATCGTCGCCACGCTCCATCCAAGCAATGTCAGGTAGCCGACGAATACAACTCCATAGAACTTTCCGATCTCACGGAACACAATACCTGTCGCGGCAAGACACGGAACGTACAGCAGAACAAAAAGAAGGAATGAGAACATCTGATGGACTCCCTTCGGGAAATGTCTGCGGAGGGAATCTATCGCCGCATCATTTTCCGCTTTGCCATCTCCCTGAAGCTCCTCTTCCGTAGAGCCAAGACCAAGAGGATCGATGAATCCGCCAAGAACGCCGGATAGGTTATCCGGGATTGATGCGAACGCCTCCTTGAGCCCACCGATGAAGGAATAGCTTTCATCTTCGGACGCCGCAGCCGCAGGTTCGCCGCCTTGCGCATCCATCTGTCCGTACAGGCCCTTCATCGTTCCGATAACCGACTCCTTGGCGAACAGCCCCGTGAACACGGAAACGCTTGCCGGCCAGTTGTCCTTCTCCACACCGATAGGCTCAAACATGGGGGTTATTGCCTTGCCGACGGACGAAAGGAGAGAGTCTTTCCTGCCCGCATCGCCGATGGATCCGTCCGTTCCGACAGTGTTGAGCATGCCGAGCACCAGCACCATCGGGACTATGAACTTGCCCGCCCTCCAGATGAATATCTTGAGCCGTTCCCACGTATGCAGGAAGATGTGCCGCGCACGCGGCATGTGGTACGGCGGCAGCTCCATGATGAAGTGCGTCGGTTCGCCCTGGAAAAGCGTATGCTTGAGGATAAGCCCCGTCACAATGCCAAGGACGATTCCTGTAATATAGATGAAGAACACAAGCCGTCCCGGATTCTCCGGAAAGAACGCGGCGGCGAAAAGAACCCAGATCGGGAGTTTTGCCCCACAGCTCATGAACGGAACCATGAACACGGTAAGGAACCTATCCCGCTTGGATTCAAGCGTCCGCGTGGACATTATGGCGGGAACCGAACAGCCAAAGCCCACAAGCATCGGCACGAAACTCTTGCCGGGGAGCCCTATCCAGCGCATGAAGCGGTCCATCACAAACGCCGCCCGCGACATGTAACCTGAATCCTCAAGCACGGAAAGGCACAGGAACATGAACCCTACCGGCGGCAGGAACGTACCGACAGTCTGAAGCGCAGAACCGACTCCATTGGATACGAGCGCGACCAGCCATTCCGGGGCGTTGCACAATCCAAGCAGATACGCAGTGCCGCTAACGAAAAGCGTATCGCCGGCGATCTCGAAGAAGTCTATGAATGCGCCTCCGACAATCTGCGTAATCCAGAACACCAGATACATCATACCGAGGAATATCGGGATGCCAAGAAACCGGTTGATAACAAACTTGTCTATCTTCTCCGAAAGATAGACCTTGTCCTGAACAGTCCGGACCACATCCTTCACAAGCCCCGCAATAACACCGTAGCGCGTCTCAGCCAGCACCACATCAGGCGGATCGCCAAGAACATCCGAGCACCGTTTGATCGCACCGTCTATCACCTCCGGGGCCATGTCGCGATGACGCTCAAGCTGATGCCGGATGAGAGGATCGCCTTCGATCGCCTTGAGCGCGATCCACCTCGGATCAACCCTGTAGTGTTCAGCCGTCTTTACGGAAGCGGAGGCAAGAATATCTATCTCCTGCTCCAGCTCGTTGGGGAACTCTATCGGAACACGCGGAACCTTCGGTGCGGCAACAGCCTCATCGAGAAGGCCACGCAACTTCGCGATATCCTTGGGCTCCGTCGCCGTCACTCCGATGACGGGGACGCCAAGATGCTGTGAAAGGTGATCGAGATCCACAACCGACCTGCGCTGACGCGCAATATCCATCATGGTAACAACGATAACCATCGGCACCTTCAGTTCGCACATCAGAAGCGTGAGATAGAGGTTGCGCTCTATCGAAGTGGCGTCGATTACGTTGATGTAAAGATCCGCCTCGTTCGACAGCACATATTCAAGGCTTGCCCGTTCATCCTCGCTGGTGGCGGTCAGGGAGTAGATGCCAGGTAGGTCAACTATCTTGACCGCTCCCGCCTTGGGAAGGGAGAACTCACCCTCCTTCTTCTCGACAGTCACGCCCGGCCAGTTCCCGATGTGCTGATGTGAGCCGGTGAGACCGTTGAACACGGTGGTCTT
>JAGBFY010000581.1 GCA_017936245.1 Kiritimatiellia bacterium | reverse complement strand
TCCACGATGAATTCTTCTTTACGGATGATCTGTCGCTCATTGCCGGTGCTCGCTTGGAGCAGATCGGCAACAGATGGCGCAAATACGTCGGTTTGAGTGAGTCCCGTAGCCGTGACAGGTTGAGCGATTACGAGCTTGGACTTGTCTATCGTCCTGTCGAGGGATTGAAGACATATGTCAAGGGTTCTCAGTTCCACCGCTCTCCGTTCTGCGATGAACTGAGCTATACGCAGGATGGGAACTTCCTTGAACCGGAAACAGGGGCTTCGCTTGACATTGGTCTTGAGTGGGAGTTTCTTGATGAGTTCTCCTTCATGGCAAATGGATACGGCATGGTCATGGAGGATGAGATATTCTTCGATCCGTCTCTTCTGCCATGGGGATACAACAGCAACTCTCCGGCGAAGACGCGCCGCATAGGATTCGATACGGGGCTTTCCTGGCAGAGAGACAAGGTTGCTGAAGCTTCTGTGCGGTACAATGTTGTACATGCCGATTTCGGTAGCGGCGAGTATCACGGCAATGATGTCCCCTACGTACCGAATCACCGAATTCGTCTTGAGGGAGGCTTCTGGATCACGGACGATTTGCGGATCAAGGGAGGCTGCTCATACGCAAGTTCGCAGTATGTGTCGGGTGACTATGCAAATGATTACGGTAAGCTCCCCTCATATTCGCTTTTCAATATCGGTGTGTATTATGAGCCGTCATGGGCGGAAGGGTGGAAGGCATCGTTTGTGATGGACAACATCTTTGACAGGAACTATTGCGATTATGCAGGTCCAGGTTATTACTATCCTGCCTGCGGACGCAGTTTCATGTTCACGGTAAGTTATGAGTTCTGAATGAGATTTCGGTTCGGATGAAATTCTCGAACATACTGCCATCCGTTATTCTTCATGCCGGATTGATCATCGGCATGGTGTGTGGATTGCAGTGTAAGGATGAAGTAGAAGCTGAACAGGTTGAACCGGTGTTTTTCGAGATACTGGAAGAATGTGCGGTTGCTGCGTCTGAACCGGTGGAGGCCGTGAAATCCCTTAACGAAGCCAAACCTGAAACTAAGCCTTTCTCTGAAAAACCAACGAATCCCATTAATGAGAATTCAATTCGGAATGAATTCTCAGGATTGGTTGAAAGTGAAAATGACGAGAATAATGTAGTAGATACATTCAACTTGGAGCCTTTGACTGTTGAGAATTCGGTTCGGACAGAATTCTCGGATGAAGTAGATGAAGCGCATATGAGGGAAGAGGCTGGAAAGGTGGAGGCGAGTGATAGGGATGAAACAGATGAGGTGGAGGGGATCAAGAAGGATGAAACAGATGAGGTGGAGGCGAGTGATAGGGAGGAAGTAGATGAGGTGGAGGTGGATGAAGATGAAATGGAATCGGTTGTGCATCGGGATGAGCGCCGTGAAGAGCGAGATGAGGCAAAGCCGGCGGAACTGGAGCAGGCCAAGGTGGTGTCTGTCCCTAAGGCACTTAACAGGATTGTGCCTGTGTATCCGCGCTCTGCCAGGCGACGAGGACGAGAGGGGGTGGTCACGGTTGAGATCTCGGTTTCTGATTCGGGTGAAGTGTCCGGTGTTGAGGTGATCGCAGGAAGCGGACACAAGGATCTGGACTCGGCGGCGGTTTCGGCGGTGCGTACCGCCCGTTTCACACCGGCTACAGAAAATGGTGTTCGGGTGCATGGAAGCCTGCGGCTTACATTTGAATTCAAGTTGAGGTGATGTTATGGTGGATGGATTTGCAAGACATGCAATTCTGCTTTTTCTCGCGATGCGGATCGGAGACTTCGTCAATGTCGCTGCTGGGATGTGGTTCGTGCCGAAATATGTGAAGCCAGAGGATATTGGCGCGGTGTTGCCGATTACCTCGTTTGCCACATTCCTTTCCTTGCCGGTATTCGCTTTCGCGATGACCGTCATGAAGGAGGCGGCATGCCTTGCTGCAACTGGAGAGCGGGGGCGGATCAAGTCGCTGCTATGCGGTGTCTTTGTGGTAGTGGCTGCTACGACTGTTGCGGTTCTTGGTGTCACAGCAGTGTTGATGCCGTGTTTCCTTGAATTGATGCGCGTATCGGACTGCAGTGCAGGTTTCCTTGTAGTGGCGGCTGCATTTCTCGGGTGTGTGGCACCGGTCTACACAGATGCGCTCCAGTCATTGAAACGGTTCAGGTCATTGGCGGCAATCGAAGTGGGCGGTTCTGTTGTGCGTTTTCTGGTGATGCTTGCGGTGATGCCGGTAAGGGCGTTGGCGGGATATTTTGCAGGACAGGCCGCATTGCCAGTGTTTCGGATCGCAGGAAGCGTGTTCATGCTCCGTCGGGATATGTCCATAGGGGCGGAACCGTTCTGGGATAGGGATGCTGTTCGGCGTATGACAGCCGCCTTCGGGCTGATACTAGTGTATCAGGCGATACCGATGGCTTCATCTTTGTTGGAGCAAACCATGATCCGGACGGCTTTGCCATCTGTTGATTCGGCCGGCTATTACATGGTTTCGCGTTTTGCAGACTTCCTGCACTATCTTACGTTTCCGTTACTGCTTGTCATGTTCCCATATACGGCGGCAGCCGCCAGAAAAGGGGCGAGTACATGTCCGTACGTGGCCAAGTGCTCTGCCGTGACGCTTGCTGTATCCGTGCTGATGGCTGTCGTATATGCATTCTTCGGGGAAGAACTGTTGTCCCTGATGCCAAACGGCGAAAATTACATTGCCTATGTGAAATATATGCCGTGGCTGGTATTGATAAATGCGTTTACCGCCTGTCAGGTGTTCTATGCGAACGCGGAGGTCTCCGCCGGACGCTTCGGCTTCCTGTGGTGGTTAGCGCCGCTACATCTGATCTACATGGGTGTGCTAACGCTTTGGCTGCAATTCTGTGGCTCACTATCCTTGCCGCTGCTGATTGTCTGTTTCGCTGTTGTATCAGTGCTGCGTTTTCTGTTTTCCGGAATTGCGTGTCAAAACTCTCGATTCCTCACCGAAAAAAAAGATTGATTTTTAGGGTGGGAAGTGGTATCATAGCGGCCGTTTATGGGGAAATTGTATTCATATATTTCGCTGCTCGCCATGCTTTTAGGCTTGGCAGGGTGCGCATCGCTATTGCAGGAGCCGTCTGAACAGAATGTTGACGCAGATGTTTTGGCCACATATTTTGATGGTCCAAAGGTGCGTCCAGGCGTTGCATTGGCGATTTCCGTCACTGCAACTGGTACACAGGGGCAGGCAGCAAAGCAGTATTTTGTTGATGCTGATGGCTACATTGCTATGGAACTTGTGGGGCAAATCAAGTGCGATGGGCTTACTCTTGTGGGTCTTCAGCAGAAGATCACCGCGGCGTACAAGGAGTTTTTCCTTGATCCGCACGTAACCGCCACTTTCATCTATCAGTCTGGTGGCGGTATGGTTTCGCCGTGGGGTACGGTTACGGTGCTTGGAGAAGTCAACAGGCCTGGTCCAGTTGATGTTCCTTCTACCATGGATCTTCGTGTAACCCGCGCTTTGCAGTTAGCTGGTGGAGCGACAGGCATTGCCGATAAAACCAATATCCGAGTCACTCGTTGCGACAAGGATGGCAAGCAGACGAAGACAAAGGTTGATTTGATTGAAATAGGAAAAGAAGGTCGCCCCGACAAGGATATGCTCCTGAAAGCAGGGGATGTCGTGTGGGTGCCGATGAGCTGGTATTGATTTAAAGGTGAGAGGAGAAATATGAAAAGCAAGATTTTTGCCATGTTCTTTGCATTGATTGCGACAACGTTGTTGGCGCAGATGCCGCGTAGCGAGTGGCATGCGAAAGTTGGTGAATGCGCACTTGATCCAGTGGTGCTCAAGGCTACTATATCTCAGCTTTCTTCGGGGGATAAAACTGCTTTTATTGCGGAGGTCAACGAAGCGATATCCAAGATGCCTGGCAGTGCAGAAGTCAAGGCAGCTCAGTTTTTGGCCGCGAACAGGGCTGCTGTTAGGGGTGTTGGATCAGCAGATCGTGGAGCGGCATTGGCTGAAATTTACGCTACGGTACCGCCAGAGTCTCTTACGGTCATCAACGAGGAATTCGCTAAATCTGAGTTTTCTCGTTCCTCTACGATGGGCGATGTGCAGTTCATGAATATTGTGTCGAATGCCATGTCGCGGATCGCTCAGCGGTGTGCTTCTGCTGAGTCAGGCTCGTTGCGTGCCTGTTTTGCAGGCCTTATGTTCATACGGGCTGCCGGCAACTCGGCTGATGCCGCAATGGATGCAGTTATAGCGGCATTGCCGGCTGAATCTCAGCAGGAAGCCCGCAATACGTGGATTCCTTCCGCATTGGGTAAGGAGCAGCCTCAATCCTACGATCCCATGCTTGCTGCGGCTCAGGCTGGCGAAGAGCCGGATCATGTCACCGTCATTGGCATCTACAGTCAGCAGATTGTAGAATCCATGCTTGCGGATCTACAGGCTGGTGTATTGCCTAAGGAGCAAGCGGATGGTGTCAAGATAGGTCATCCGCCTGTGGATTTCTTCAACTTTGATGTCGATGCGATGAGTGTAAAAATGGGTGAGATTCCCAGAGGTCGGATTCAGCTGCCTACAATTCCAGGATCTTTCATAACAGGTGACCCTGCTGACAAGCATACTCAGGAGGAGAATCCATGGTTCAGTGATGGGCGCCATTCAGGTGATGGTGATGGTGGTACGGCAGGAGATCGTGAACCTGGTCCGTACTGGTTGCAGAAACTGTGATTCGATTTTGGAGTAAACAGATGAAATTGCATTCAACAACTTTTTCGTTGACGCTTTTGCTTGCTGGAGCCGTAATGGCGCAGCAAGGTGTCACAAAACCGCAGACGGAGTCTCGTCCGACTGGTTTTCGTTTCTTCAACCAGCATCTTACGATCAAGCCGTATGTTTCGCTTTCCTATACATATGATTCCAATGTTGATGCTGATAAGACAGAAGAGGATGATTCCATATTCGCTGTAAATCCTGCTGTAGATTTCGAATGGTATGGAGCGAAATGGATGCTCGTTGGAAATATCTGGTATCGGCATCGTTATTTCTGCGAGTATAATGACCAGATGGGCGAAAACAGCTATGGTGAGAGTCTGCAGTTCAGGTATTCCTCGTCTGCACAGAATGCCAAGGGGTGGTCGCTCATGCTTTCAGAGCGGTATGCGTTCATAAACCAGTCGGACGATCTTGATTCGCACGGTGGGGGGCGTGGTATTTGGCGTGACCGTCAGACGTTGGATGTTGCTGGAGTTATTGAACGTCGCTTTACAGAACGTTGGCATATGGATGTTCAAGGGCAGTACAGTTGGCTTGACTACGACAACCAGACGGGGCGTTACTATCCCCTGTTCGGGTGGAGCCAGTACAGTGCCGGCGCCCAGTTCGGATGTGCGGCATCGAAATGGACTGATCTTCTTGTGGCCGCAGGGTATTCACTCTACAATCAGGATATCGACAACAACGATATTGCCACATACCGTCATTATAACGACGAATCCGATTCCTACTCCATTCAGGCAGGTCTCGGTACACGCGCTACCGAGCGCATAAGCTACCGTGCCTTGATGGGCGCATCTTGGTTCAACTATGGCGGCAACAGCCAGTCAGATTGCGGTTGGACGTATACGCTTTCCGCGAATTGGCGCATCCATCGTCAGGTTCAGCTTTCGTTGCTTGGTTCAAGCTACTACGAGCCGTCTGATCAGTATGTGGGGCAGGCTCGCAAGGTGTACAATCTTTCGGGCGGCATCTCGTATCTCACGCTTGGTGATCGTCTGAAACTTTCCGGTAACATCGCATGGCGCTTTGATGAAACCTGCTACTCGGATGAAGTGTACTCCAACCGTTACAACTATGACCGTACACATATCTCTGCAAGGCTGGCGGCTGACTATCTGTTGAATCGATGGACGAGCATATTTGCTCATTTGATATGGGATAACGAGTCAACAGACACGAACAGCTATTATGACTATGACCGTGTGCGTGGTGTGTTCGGCGTAAGATTCCACTATTGATAAGATATGTTCCGTCAGAACGTTTCAAGATTCGGTTTGGCAACCCATCTCGCTCTCGCCGCCGCTTTGCCGGCGGCGTTGGCTCAATTTGTCTCGGTCAATGCGCTTGCCGTATCCATGCTTTGGGTTTCGCTTGTTGCATGGATCTGGATTGCGTTCGAACCCTCGGTGCTTTCGGGCGAGACGGTATCCCGTGCCCGTTCACGTATGTTTGGCCGTATGGTTCGTGATCCTTTCGTATGGTTTTTGATTCTTTCCGTTCTCTTTGCTTTTATTCGTTGGCTCAATTCTGATGTCGCTCTTTTCTATGATGCGGAAAAGACCATATGGTCGGTAAAGGAGCCAGCGATGTCTATGATGCCGGCGTCATCCGGGGATGCGGGCTTTCTGCCATTTGCCGTGGCGGTTGTCCTTGCAACCGTGATAGCCGGGGTGAGGCATGCGTTGGGGCGCAATGCCCGAATCTGGTTTGGCGTCACTACCGGGGCGTTTTCCGCAATAGGAGGACTGGCTGCGGTGTTCTGTGTTGCGTTCGGGGTTGAAACCTTCAAGACCTCTGCATTGATGAGCTTCGGTCAGCCTTGGTTCTACGGAACTGCTTTCGCCCTGATTTTGCCTGTGTCGATAGCGTGCGGCATTGAGGCAGAAGAAAGAGGGATTACAAAGGCGCGTCTTCTTTTTGCGTTTGCAGTCGCCGGCAATGCGGTTGCCACATTCGTCTTTCTTCCTGCGCTTCTTGCATTGGGCCATCTGCTGATTTCACTAATCGTGACAGCGGTATCTTTGGCATTGTGCAAGAACCGAGCAGGAGCGGCGGCATGCGCCAGAGCTGCATCCATGTTGGCGTTCGGCATTGTTGCCGCTGTGTCGGCAGTGATGGCACCATCCTACAAAGGCATAGTCCAGGAGAAGCTTCAGGGCGTGAATATTGAAAATGCATTCACCCCTGCGCTGGCCGACAGAAATGAGGCTCTTCAGCGGGTTTCGCTTGCAATGTGGAAGGATTTTCAGTGGAAGGGGGTTGGTGTCGGCGCATTTAAACTGCAAGTGCCATTCTATGCAGCCAAGGAAGATTGGCAGGTGCTTCCACCTCGCCCGGAACAGAGTTCCAACGGATATTTTACCCTGATTGCCGAACGGGGAATTGTCGGTTCGCTCTTTTGGCTTGTTGGAATCGGTTTTCTTCTTTTTGCCTGGGTGGCACGCCTTGTGGAATCATTCCAATGGCATAAAACTCAGGAAGAAGGCCGGGCTTGGGTATTCTGTATCCCTTCGGCAGTATGGGCAGGGCTTGCAGTCCTTGCTGCAGGTTTGGCTGATACATGGTTTTCTTCAGGGTTTCCATTGACGGCGTTGCCGGTCTGTGTGGCATCGGCAATGACGCTTGCAGCCGCGTCATTTCCGAAAATGAAGCGGAAACGGGCAAAAGAAATGAAGGATTGAGTTTATGGCTTCAGATACACCTAAATACGGCGGAAAGCCTCTTTATTACGGAACTTCAAAGAAATCTCCGATATATTACGGAATGTCCAATGCTCCGTACCATTATGGGGCTGGTGGTTCCTATGGTCGCGCTCCCTACTATTATGGAGGCGGTGGCGGACAGGATCCTGATTCGCTCGTCGGTTCGATTACCCCTGCTCGTATTCTGCGCGTTGTCTCTCAGCGTTGGATTACGGTACTTGTGTTTCTTCTTGTCGGATTGGTTGCATCCTTCGCCATTTATCGTATTTCACCCACAATCTATGAATCCAAGTCAGAGTTCACGGTTCAGATGCGTGGACCTCGAGCCAGCGAGGGCAAGCTCGGCCAGATGACGGAAATAGATTATGGAAACACGTATGAGGAAGTGTTCAATACCCGGCTTTCCGAATGGCGTTCCGAGAAGATATTCACGAAGATCATGCAGCAGTACCGTGCAAATTTCCCTGCATCCACGGTTTCCGATGAAGAGCTGATTGAGGCGTTGGCTGGTTCTCAGATGGAGCTTGTGCGTCGGTCCCGCCTTATCACGATCGGTATCCGCTCCGGCTCTCCGCAGCTTGCCGCAGCTCTCGCCAACGCATATGCGGAGGCGATCGAATCGTTCACTGACGAGGAGAACAAGCTTCGTTGCGACAAGGCCGTCGCACAGATACACGAGCAGGTGGAGAAGCAGCGTCTCATGGATGAGAAGGTGGCGAAGGCTCTTCTTGAATTCCGCAAGACTCACAAGGTTGACAACCTAAGGAGCGAGCGTGAAATACTTCAGCAGTCCTTGCAGAAGGTGACGGCAGATGTGCTTCAGCTTGAATCCGAGGTCACTAGCGCAATCGAATGGGAGAAGGTGCTTGAGGCCGCACAGGAAACCCCTGAGGATTTCGGTGCGCTTCCTTCCGCGGTGCCTCGTTCCACAGAGATTGGGCAGGCCTACACCGACTTGCAGAAATGCCAGATGGAACTGAACTCACTGCTCACCTCTTTCACAAAGAACCACCCGGAAGTGCGCGTCAAGCAGAAGAATCTCGACATCCTCAAGCAGCAGTTCACAGAGTCTGTCTCCCGCGCTCTCGCAACGGCACACGGAAACCTTGCGGCGTTCCGCAACCAGCTTGCCGTCCACAAGAAGAACCGTGACAGGATGACTTCCACAATCGCCGAGATCGACCAGAAGATCATCGCGGCAGAGTCTGGGCTCATGCAGATCGAAAGCGAGAAGGAGATTTCCTCCCAGCTTCTTAAGCAGCTTCAGCAGGATGAGAACACGGCTCGCATCGCCGCCGAGGCGAATAATGAAATCGTACGGGTGGGACGTCCCGCAGGAGTTCCCTCCAAGCCGATTCTTCCCAACCCGATGATGATTTTTGCGGCCGGGATTGTCCTTTCTCTTGGACTTGGATTCTTGTTCGTGCTTGTCCTTGACCATCTTGAGGATACGATCGTTTCTCTTTCCGACATAGAGACGCGCCTTTCGCTAAAAGTGCTTGCCGTCCTTCCGCACATACGCCGCAAGAAGCGCGAGGATGTCGCCAAGTTTATCGTCGAGAACAGGTACTCGCAGTTTGCTGAAGCGGTCGCGGGACTTCGCAATCTTCTTGATTCGCCTCGCTATGCCGAGATGAACAAGGTCCTTCTTGTCATGTCGACCCAGCCTGGAGAGGGCAAATCGATCACGAGCTGCTCGCTCGCGATTTCAAACGCGCAGGCGCGTCGCAAGACGCTTCTTGTGGACTTCGATCTTCGTCGTCCGCGTTTGGCGAAGGTTTGGAATATCGAGGATCTCGACAAGGAACATTCGTTCTCCCATAATCTTCAGGCCGGCAAGGCGTGTGATTTCAGCGGGCTTGTAAGAAAAACCCACGTTGAAAATCTCGATGTTATAGTTTCTCTTCAGCCGGAAGGTGTTGATCCCGCATCGATCATGGGCTCGGATATTGTCCCGGACTTCTTTGCGTGGGCACGTGAAAACTATGAGCGCGTGGTAATCGACTCTCCGCCGTTTGGCGTTGTTGGCGATGTAATGACCCTTGCCAATATCGTGGATGGTGTGATTATCATGTGCTGCCCTGACCGTACGCACTTCCGTCCCATCCAGTCCACATCGCGCAACCTTGCAGAGGCAGGCGCAACGGTGTTGGGCGTTGTCGTGAATGATGTCGAAACCGGGTCTATGAGCGGGTTTTCCTCTCAGGGT
>JAGBFY010000580.1 GCA_017936245.1 Kiritimatiellia bacterium | reverse complement strand
GACCAACTCCGTCAATCCATATCTCTACTCCGACTATCGCCGTACATATCAGGGAAGCTGGACGCCGTTTGACGTGCTGTCCATGTCCGCTTTCGGCAACATGGGCAAATGGAAGGGCGAGGCTTCGCGTCAGCTCGGTGCGCTTGCCTGCTGCTGGCATGACGTTAACGTCGGTGAAGATACGATTCATCTGTTCCGCGACTGCATGGTGTTCCCGACAATCGTCGGAATGTCCGACAACTTCTGGTCTGGACGCTCCAAGGACAGGCCTGAGTTCCGCCGCCGTCTTCCGTTCCCCGGTTCTCCGCTGTTCGCCGAAGCCGCAGACCTGGAATGCAGGATTGCCGCCCAGCGGGACAGAACTCTTGCAGGGTTCAAGCAGCCTTTCCCGTTTGTCCGTCAGACCCAGCTTCGCTGGAGGCTTACAGACGTCAAGACTGGCGAAGTGATCGCCAAGGATGTCGCACAGGGAACGATCTGGCTTGGGACGCATGGTTCGCCAGAGGCGGCATATGCCCAAAAATACAGGGGGCCTGTCGCGCTTGAAACATGGATCAAGTCCCCGGATGATCGTACAATCGGCGCATGGATCGACTGCGCCGGACTGTTTGGGGCGTACAGCAGGCTTGGCATTCCGCAGACACCGCGCAAGGGGGAATGGAATTCCTTCGGCGCGACGGTCAGCGTCAACGGCACTGCCGTTCCGCCGCCGGACTGGAAGCAGCCTGGCATGAAATCCACCACCAAGGCGATCCGGGAGCAGGACATCCCTTACTCGACCGACCTTCTCGAAAAGCCGCTGGTTGATGAGCTGTACACGCTGCGTCCTCCGACATCCATAACTCTAAAGAAGGGATGGAACCATATGCGTCTGGTGCTTCCGCGTGGCGGACGCTGGGGTGCTTCGTTCTGCCCTGTCGCCGGAACGAGCGAACATCCCCGCGAGGTGGAAGGTCTCGAATACAGCTCCGAACCGCCGAAATCCGCAAAGTAGATATTCGATAAATTGACTGTGGCTATGTAGGCCTATATGTCTTCTATAGTGAGGAAAATTGCGCAGTCTGGCATTAAAATGGACGACATTGCAATGTCGTTTTGCGTGTGTTTACACTCAAATTGCAGTTTATGATATAATTACGCGCTTATGAATTCATTGGCAAAACAGTTGAACAGGACGCTCGGTCCTGCGGCGGAATTTCTCTCCGCAGGCGGGCGTAGGATGTATTTCCCCTATGGTGGCATTCTCGGCCAGGGCGCCGAGGCCAAGAAGTGCGCGATCAACGCTACGATCGGCATGGCGTTCGAGGAGGATGGCTCTCCGCTAGTTATGGATTGCTTCGCCAAGAACATCAATCTCGACCGCAAGGTGTTTCTCTATGCCGGAAGTTTCGGGCAGCCTGCGCTGCGCGAAGCCTGGCGCGAGTTCATGATTCGCAAGAATCCGTCTCTCGCTAGCAAGTCGTTCTCCAATCCCGTCGTCACGAACGCGCTCACGCACGGTCTGCGCGTATGTGCGGAGCTTTTCGCCGACAAGGCGGATAAGGTGGTCGTTCCGGATCTCTATTGGGACAACTACGCGCTCATTTTCGAGGAGGCCTGCGGATCGAAGCTTGAGACGTTCAATACGTTCAAGAAGGGGTGTTTCGATGCGGCTTCGATGAAGAAGGCTCTGCTCGCCCCTGGTGACAAGAAGATCCTCATCCTCAACTTCCCGAACAACCCCACCGGCTACACGGCTACGCTTGAGGATGCGAAGAAGATCGTCTCCGCAGTGAAGTCCGTTGCGGCTACGGGCAAGAAGATCGTGGTCGTGATGGACGATGCCTACTTTGGTCTCGTTTACGAGAAGGGCATCCACGAGGAATCGCTTTTCTCGGAATTCTCCGATCTTCACCAGAACGTCCTCGCCGTCAAGCTCGACGGCACCACGAAGGAAGATTACGTTTGGGGAATGCGTGTCGGGTTCATCACTTTTGCGGGCAAGGGTCTTTCCGCCGAACAGCTCAAGGCGTTCGAGGCCAAGGCCGCCGGAAATGTGCGCTCGTCGATCTCCAACGCCTCGTCCATCGGGCAGGCGCTCGCGATTGCGGCGTTCAACGATCCCAAGTACATCAACCAGAAGCGCGAGAAGTACGCAGTTCTCAAGAACCGCTACCGTGTGATCCGCGGCATCCTCAAGACGCATCCCGAATATGCTGAAACGTTCGAGCCGATGCCGTTCAACTCCGGCTATTTCATGTGCGTGAAGCCGAAAGGCGTGGAAGCAGAGGCTGTTCGCAAGCATCTGATTGAAAAATACTCGACAGGCACAATCGTCCTTTCAGGCCTTATTCGCCTCGCTTTTTCGACAATTCCGGCAAAACAGCTTCCGGATGTGTTCGCAAATGTCGATGCGGCTGTCAGAGATCTCAAGGCGGCGCATACAAATAAGAAGTGAAGAAGTCGATAACAGTTCTTGGAATTGAAGCGGATGGAATCCGCGGAGTCCGTCTCGAGGAATCCGGGACGGACTGGAACTGTGTCGATAGTGGCTTTTGGCCGATAGGCGGCTCTGCGGCGCATTCGGCGAATGCGCCATACCAGAAGGACGGCGACGGTAGGGCGGCTAGCCCCCTGGCCGCCGAAGACGACACTCCTCTTTTCGCCGACGATCGATATGCGGCAACGGTGGAATCCTTGAAGGATGCCTCAAAGCGGTTCGGAACGAATGAAGTTGTGCTTTCCATGCCGCTTTCGAGCCTGTTGGTGAAGGTTTCGCGTACATCGGTTGATGAGCGCGACAGCCTTTCTGAAACGGCAGGTGAGGAGCTTGGCAAGGTTTCGCCCTTCCCTGATGAAACGCCTGTCGCAGGGATTGAGACGGTCGCCGAAACAGACTGCGATCTCGTAACGATGTTTGCCGCCCTGCCGGAGTCCGGAGCCGCAGATATCGGTGATGCGCTTGATGAGGCCAAGGTTCGGGTGTTGCGTACGGACATTACAGCGCTTGGCTGGCTGCGCACTCTTTGGCCGAGGATTGTCTCGCAGTCGTTAGATTCGTTTCGTCGTGTCGTTCTGATGGATCTGGACGATGGATGGGATATTGTAGTCCTTGACGAAAATTCGCCGTCGCTACTTCGAGGACTCGGTGCGATTTCGGATCCTGACGGACTTGGCCGTGAAATGACGTTATCTCTTCTGCAGGCTGGAATGAGTGCGGAAACCGGCGAGATTGTCGTATTCTCCAAACGCGAAGTCTCGGAGGAGGTTGTCGAGCGGTTGAAGGCATTCGCTCCGGTGCGCGTCGAGCGTGTGGAGGCGATCGATGCGAACTGGGGTGTCGATGGAGTTGCCCGAAGGACATTGGAGGGCGCGACCCTTGACGTGACACCGGCTGATTGGTCGGAGCTGCGCGAGGAGTCGAGATTCAAGAAAAAGCTGACGACGTTCCTTGCTGTCGCGGCGGCAGGCTGGGCGCTTGTGATGGGAACGCTCTTCGGCGGGCCTATCGTGTATGACCAGCTCACGGAACACCAGAAGACTGCCTGTAAGCGCCATTCAAGAGCTTACAAGGAGGTCAAGGAGATGCGTGACAAGGTCAAGCTTGTCCAGCAGTACTCCGACCATGCCCGCGGAACGCTTGAGATGCTTAAGGCGGTTTCTGACCGTATGCCTGAGGGCGTAACCCTCACAAGCTTCAATTACCGGCGGGGAGAGAAGCTGTCCATAAGCGGGGAGGCGGATCAGCCGACCGTGGTGTACGATTTCAAGAATGCGTTGACAGAGGCGGAGATAGTTCCTGCAGAGGCGGAAGAGGGCGGCGAAAAAGAGGCAGAGGCGGAAAAACTTTTTGCAGAGGTCACATTGACGGGTCCTTCGAAAAGCCGCAATACGCACAAGTTCTCGATTGAATGTCTGTTCGAATCCGCTGAGGAGGAGGGCAAATGAGCGCAGGATCGAATCTTTCAAGACGCGACCGCATGATTGCAGCCATCGGCGGTGTGATTGTCATGTACGCGCTTGCCGTGGGCATGTGGTTCATGAGCCAGGAGCAGGCATGGCGCGTTGCATCCAAGAAGTACGCATCTGCGGTCAAGAAGACGAATTCGGAGAAGAAACTCATCGCGGAACGCTCGAAATGGAACGACGCCTACGAGGCGGAACGTGAGAAGATGCCGGTGTTCTCCGAGGACGCGAAGGATGTGGATACGCACTGGCTGAGCCGGATGGACTCCATCGCTCAGAACTGCAATGTCGGCATCTCTCAGCGTCAGGCAGGTCAGCAGGTTGTGGCCGGCGACGTGTACGAGCAGCCGATAGACGTAAAGCGCTGGGAGGCGACGATCACATCTCTCGTGAAGTTCATGCATGCGCTTGAAGCCGAGAAGGAGGCTATGTTTGATATCCGTGAGATTTCGATAAAGCCGTCGTCGCACAAGGGATTTCTTTCAGGGAACTTCAAGCTCGCCTGCGCCTATATGCGCGGAGAGACGGAGGAGTAGTTTGGAGTTTGGAGTTTGGAGTTTCGAGTTGAAAACGGGAGGGCGAGCGTCCTCGCGAGCCTCCTTTTGAATCGTTGGTACACAGTAAAGGATAGAGACAGATGAAAAGATTTCTGATAGCGATGGTGCTGATGGCGGTTGTGACGGAAACCGTTTTCGCGCAAGGATTGCGCAACCGTCTGCTGAACCGCAATAGAGCGCAACGCAACAGACCGGGTGCGCCTGCCGCAAAGCAGGAAGCGCAGCCTCAGATGACGCGTGACGACCTGAAAAATGTTTCACGCGGTACGAACGGCGTTCCCGCTCTTGCGTTCAACCAGGCGCCTGTAGATCTCGTCCTTGAGGCGTACGCAGCCGAGGTCGGAAAGACAATCATCCCCGCCCCGGATCTCCCGAAGGCCACCATCACTCTCCGTTCTCTTGAGGGACAGACCCTCACCAAAAAGGAATATCTCGAAGCGATTGAAGTGACTCTCACGATGAATGGCGTGGTGCTTGAACCGCGCGGCGAGAAGTTCCTCCGCGCACTGCCGCGCAAGACCGTCCGTACGCACGGCATTGCGCTGAGGATGGACGATAAGGGCAATCTTCCCGAACAGGGACGCGTGGTCAGCCAGATGATCGTGTTCAAGAACATTGCCGTGGATGAGGCGCAGAAGGCTCTTGAGGGCTTCAAGGCTCCGGAAGGGCTCTTTCAGGTGTTCGAGCGCACGAACGCCATCCTCGTGACCGATACTCAGGAGAACATCAACCGCATGCTTGAGGTCGTCCGGGCGATCGATATAGCCACTCCCGTTATCGAGGACGTGTTTGTGCGTCAGGTCGAGTATGCCCTTGCGACGGACATCAAGGAGCATCTCGAGACGATTGTCACGGAATCGCAGAAAGATGAACAGCAGAAGAAGAGCGGGCCTAAGCAGAGCGGCGCTCCGGGCTTCGGAAGTTCCCAGCCGTCTCCGCGTCCAAGTCTTCTCAATCTCCGTAGCCATCTTGGACAGCAGCAGCCTCAGGCTCCTGCCAATACACCCAACGCAAATCTCATCGCAGCCGTTTCTGATGCTGATCGTGGCATGATTCGCGGCAAGGTGCTTATCGTTGCGGACGAACGTTCGAACAAGCTCATCATCATCACGAACAAGTCGAACATGGACTTCTTCGACAAGGTCATCAAGACACTCGACGTTGAGACCACTCCCGAGGTGCAGATCGACGTGATCCGTCTCAAGTATGCGGAGGCGGAGGATGTGGAGCAGATGCTCAACGACCTCATTGGAGCGTCCAGTTCTTCCTCGCAGAACAAGAACAATCAGAACGCCAACACGAAGAAGGGCGGCACAGCGAACAGCAACCTCACTCGCGGAACGACCCAGCGCAAGACCTCCAGCAACCCCACATTCCAGAATGCGAACGCTTCGCGTCTTGGTGAACTCAACAAGGACAACGTGAAGGTTCTCGCCGACAAGCGCATCAACGGCATTGTCGTAATGGCCCGCAAGGCCGACATGCGCGCAATCCGTGAAGTCATCGACAACATGGACGTAAAGCTTTCTCAGGTGCTCATCGAAACGGTGATTATTGAGGTTACTTTGGGCGATGAACTTAATACAGGAATCGACTGGGTGCAGAGAGGACGGCAGAAAGGTATTGTTGGATATGAAAAACAGAGGGTAAGGGTTCCAAATCTCGATGAGGATACAGGTGAAATCTCATATACATATGAAATGCAGGATGTGCCGGTGTATGGAATTGTCCGTGATGGATTTGTGAATAATGGCAATTACATGCTTGGTGGCGGAGGCGGCGGATCGTCCGGTACGTTGGGAGCAATGATGGATGTAGCAATGGATGGAGCCTCAAATTTGGTTAAAGGAGCTGCATG
>JAGBFY010000579.1 GCA_017936245.1 Kiritimatiellia bacterium | reverse complement strand
GCAAATAACGATAGATTTCCCATTGACGGCGAAGCTGCTGTTATGATACCATAAGAGCCAATCAAAGAAAGGATTCTATCCTGCCTATGGGATAGCAATGTTTCTGTATCCGATTCCTGCTTTCAATCCTGTCGGACTGCCTATGATACGGCTGTACGACATTTGATTTAACAGCGACAGGACTACTTGGTGTCGAATTGTTCTCCGGGGAGAAAGACCTTTTAAAATCCCATCTGCACGACGAACAGAACCGATCAGTTTGCAATGCATTCTGCGAACACCGCGGACAGGTCTTCGCATTCGCAGTTAAAAAAGGCAAAACCGAAAGCGCTATAACGAAAGATATAATTCTCATACAACTCCTGTTATTCTCCAAAAAGATTTCCTCCGCATTGCTGGCAATTACGCGGCACCGCATCAGCATTCACCAATGAATACCCACAGTGTCGGCAATAATTCATCGACACCGGACGTTTAAACAGCTGTTCGCGACTAGGTTGAGATGATTTTTCCGACAAGGCGTTTGATTTTGCATTTTTCTCAGCTGCATGAAACCGCCGTTCTGATTCAGAGAATTT
Organism: Kiritimatiellia bacterium; assembly: GCA_017936245.1. Classification (GTDB taxonomy): domain Bacteria; phylum Verrucomicrobiota; class Kiritimatiellia; order RFP12; family UBA1067; genus UBA1731. Next base: position 7,059 of record JAGBFY010000579.1, on the reverse strand, counting down.
TTCCTCGGCTACCGAAAACCGCATGGATTTAAACGCTGTATCCCCTTCCATCCACCATTGCATCGCCTCATTCCATGCCGCATACCGTCTTGCTCCAGCCTTAGCTGCGGCTATTGACGCTTTTAACGCCTTGTTCTTTGCCCCTGCCGCACGTTTTCGTTCCACATCCGACGAGATTACTTTTGCAGCAAGATCGACGACATTTTCATATCCGCTCTTCGCCTCCTGCCAACGTCCGGCTTCAAACGCATCTTCCGCTTCTTTGAATTTATCTGCAGCTTCTCGCTTACTTTCTCCGAATCCGTCCGCATCATCTATGCGATTAAGCGCACTTATTTCAACACTTGCTTTCGCACGAACGCTCTCCACTTCAGATCGGTGCCATGCATCCTCTTCTTTTCTCACAGTTTCAAGGTTTCGCTTTATCGCCAACTTTCTCACTTCCTGAAAATGCTGTTCCACCTTCTTGAATATAATTGTCGCTTTTTTAAATTCACGCTGCGCAAGCTCCCTCTCGCCAGATTTAAACATAAGCACCCCCTTCTGCAACTCGTAAGGTGCATATTTTTCGGCGAAGGTCTTTTCAGCAGACTCCCTTGCGGTTTGCGCTGCATTGGAAGCGGTACGCGCTACACATCTATCCACATCTTCCACAAAAAGTCTGTCTATCATTTTTTGGGCCGTCTCACAATTACAGATAACGGACGACCATCGTTTTCGACTGATATTTTCGTCCGTCTGCAAAACGACAGCATAAATCTCCTTCTTACTTTGAGCGAACCCGTTATCATCCGACAGCCTTTGCATCTTCATATACTGATCAGACAATTGAGAACGCAATCTTCTGGCTTCGACTTCAAGTTCATCTGGAGAACACAACCACCATGCCGCACCGACACAGGATATAAGCACAGTTGCTCCCGCAAGAAGCATGACAATCCCTTTCCTCGACAACCAGTTCTTTCGCGATGTCGAAGAAACCCTTGAAGCATCCGGTCCTGTATTACGGGTGCAACTGACGCCCGTCATGGGCGGATGCAATGATTCGTTACGCCTTGCGGGAACAGCAACACCTTTCTTCACCGCAGCGACATGTTTACCGGACTTCACATTCCGCGTCAGAGATATACGATTTCCATTCTTAGAATTTACGTTTCGCGGGAACGCCCCCCCTCCCGATAATTGCCATCCCGGCTCTACACGACCTACACGTTCTACACGGTTAAATTTCTTCTCCAGCACCTCGACGCAGCTCGTCGGCCTATCTTCCGGCTTTTTCGCAAGACCGCGCATCACTGCGTCGGCGATGGTAGGGCGGTCTGTCCCCAGACCGCCGCCGTTCGGCGCGTTGGGGACAACGCGCCCTACCAGCGGTTCGGGTTCTTTGTTCTTTATCTGATCCTCTATCGCACCTCGACAAAACGGCGGTTCACCCTTTAAGCATTCGTATACCATCGCTGCAAAGGAGTAGATATCCTGCTCTTTTTTCGGCATGTCGCCGTTTAGCTGTTCTGGCGACATATACATGAGCGTACCCGATGACATCTTGCCCGTCACGCGCGTCAGCGTCTCCTGTATCTCACGTGCGATGCCGAAATCCATGACGAACGGACGACCGTCCTTACGGATCATTACATTTGCGGGCTTGATGTCGCGGTGGACAACACCTTCCTCATGCGCGTAATCAAGTGCCTCCGCTATCGGCTTAAGAAGTTTAACAACCTCTTCCTCACTAACCCCTGACTCCTGCCCCCTAACCCCTAACCAATCATCCAGCGTCTCGCCGTCGATATAATCCATCACCAAAAACGGATTGCCGTTATTCTCCTCAAATGCGCGCAACGTAACGATATTCGGATGCGTCAGCCTCATAGAAACGAGCGCTTCCGACTTGAGCTGCTGATACGCGCGTTTATTCGCTACAAGAATCGACGGCAGCATCTTGATCGCGAAAAGCTTGCCGTCCAGCTGCATATCCTCAGCGAGCCACACGCTTCCCATTCCGCCAGACCCAAGCTGACGAACAATACGATAACGGCTCGCGAGGACGCTCGCCCTCCCAGCTATCGTCACATCGTTATTGATCGTGTTCTCGTTCATTTCAACCACGCCTTATATACGCCCTAATACCCCAACCTTTTTAACGCATCTTTTGCAGGGACATTCCCCTGCTCCGCAGACTTCCGATACCACTTTACCGCCTCATAATCATCTTTCGGAACGCCACGACCACTCTCATACATCCAGCCAAGATTACACTGCCCAAACGCATTCCCCTGCTCCGCAGACTTCCGATACCACTTTACTGCCTCAGTTTCATCTTTCGGAACTCCGCGTCCATTCTCATACATAAAGCCAAGATTACACTGCGCATCCGCATTCCCCTGCTCCGCAGACTTCCGACACCACTTTACCGCCTCATAATCATCTTTCGGAACTCCGTAACCTCTTTCATACATCAAACCAAGATAGAATTGCACGATTTTGTTGTTTAGATCTGCATTTTTAGAAAGGCGAAAACCATCTTCCCAACGTTTGGCTTCAAATGCCTCTATTGCCAAACGGGTATTTTTAGCTCTTTCTTCTTCGGCAATTCTCCGCGCTTCTTCTTGCTCTGCGGCGATTCTCGTCTCTTCCTTTGCCTTCTCGCCTTGCCAATACCAAACGCCGCCGGCTAATCCCAAGACTAAAAGTCCGACAGCAGCAATCTTGCCGAAAGCTTTTCCGCTCGGAGCGGTGACGGCACCGCACCCTACCAGCGCATCAACAAATGCTGTACATGAATCAAAACGGTCTTTGCGTTTTTTTGCCAAGGCTTTAGATAACGCGAGGCGAATAGGCTTAGAAAGTTCCGTAGACGGATTAAAAGCCCTATTACCGACAACATTCATCATCAATACAGGATCGCCCGTATCGAATACCGATACAAACGGAACTTTGCCGGTTACAAGTTCATTGAAAAGCACTGCGAGCGCGTACTGATCAGTTTCCTTCCCCTGATCTTCACCCAACCACTGCTCGGGCGCCATATAGGGGCGAGTTCCCGACGTATCGGTTATGCTCTGCGAGACGCGGCTCATCGACGAGCGGATTTCAGCGGCGAGACCGAAGTCGAGAACGCGAGCCGTGAGCGAGCCGTCAGCCCCAGTCTCTATCATTACATTCGCGGGCTTAATATCGCGATGGAGAATCTTCTCTTTATGCGCATAGTCGAGCGCTGAGGCGATCTGCCGCGTAATTTCAAGCGCTTTATCTAATGGAACTTTACCTTCGGGAAATTGCTTGCGCCATTGCGAGAGCGTCACGCCCGGCGCGTACTGCATTACAACGAGCGTATCACCTTTAAAGACCCGAAGTTTTTCAGCATCGTCCTTGTCGTTGTAAAAAGCATTTGTTACCGGATGAAGCGTAAGCGCCGCGGCGATGTTCGGATGATGAAGACGCGAAACTAAAGCGAAATTCTTTCGGACGTTCTCCAGCTCTTCCTTATTGAGCCGAACGAGCGGCGGCAGCCCCTTAACCGCGACATCAATCCCGGCGACCGTGTCGTGCGCGAGATACACACAGCCGAATCCACCGCCGCCAAGCTCGCGGATAAGCTCGTACTGGTCGATGCGACCGAGCGAATTACCGTTCGCAGGTTTATCGACAATCGTTTTCCAGTTACCTATGCTGTTCTCGTTCATTTCGCTTTTCCTGCTGATCAACTCCCAGCAAGGCGGCTTGTCCCCAAGCCGCCGCAATCTGATTCCACCAAACGCTTACGCCTCTTACTTCGCAGGCGGATTGAACTTGACCGGCGTACCTGTGACGCGCATTATCCTAGTGACAAAGAACGGCGGACACCAGAACATGCTCTCGTCAATGCACATACCGACAAGTGCATCCGCTCCATGCGCCTGACTGATGGCATCCTTGTAGGCCTTGTGCTGCTGCGAAGTCGTGAGACTGCCGCCAAGCCCGAATACGTATATCTGGTCACACGATCCGCTCACATCTGAGCCGACAACCGTATATCCCTGAGGCGGCACAGGAACCGATGATTCCTTGAATGCCACCGGAGAGGTTGCGCACCCGTAAGCACACATCAACGAAGCGGCAACAACCGCCTTAACTGCTTTTTTCATTTCATTACCTTTCTTCATTCTGTCCGCAGATGTTAAATGCAAGAAACGGTCCGGACACCGACCGGTTTCCGCATATAGACAACAGATTGCTGATCACTCTAGTGCAATGTTCATTTCTTCGCGTCTTCCATTTCCGAGCAGCAAAGACGGAACCCAAAATTGCTGTACCGGGATGACGGATCGCTCCCATCCCTTGACGCCGAACGGCACTTTGCAGGGCTGTGGTACCAGCTTCCGCCGCGAAGAACCCTTCGAGAGGAATCGAAGACATCATGGCACCATTCCCTCACATTACCGTGCATGCAATGGAATCCCCACGGGTTTGGTGCATAGCTGTCGACCGACACGGTCTTTTTGAGATACGCTCCCTTTTCCTCTGTTCCCACAGGATACGTTCCATCACAGTTGGCCTTGTCTCCATTCAATGCGTCTCCCCAACTGTATTCGGTTTTCGTCGCAGCCCGGCATGCATACTCCCATTCATGTTCCGTGGGTAATCTTGCGCCACATGATAGTCTGGCGTTGATTTTCGCCACAAACCTCTGGCAGTCATCCCAGGATATGGTATCCACCGGCAGATCCTCCCCCTTGAAGTATGAACCGTTCTCGCCCATCACGCTTGCCCATTGCCGCTGCGTCACCTCGTATTTACCTAGCCAGAACCCCTGCTCGATGCGGGAGGGCTTCTCATCCTCTCCATACACATACTCTCCGGGTGCGCAATATATCATCTCCATCGTCACACCGCCAGGCAATATCAACGTCTTTGCATCTCCGTGTTTAGGCCCGGAAGCTTCACCCCCAGCCGCATATGAACCACTACCTGTTGCCGCATTTGCTGCACGGAGTTCCGAAAGCGCAGATTCCGCCTTTTGCGCCCTTTCCAATGCCGACTTGGATTTCGCCTCAAGCCTTGAACATTCGTCCGCATGGAGCTGCATCAATCTGTTTGTCAGACTACTTTCCTGCTCCGTAAACTTCTTCACAAGCCTGTCCCGCTCTTTTTCCAACGCTTCGTCAGCCTTGCGCCTTGCTTCTCCAAGCCGGAAATCAATCTCCTTCGCAGTTTTATCCACGAGTTCCTTCTTCTCTGCCATGATCTGTTTAAGCTTCTCTTCGGTCTCTTTAATGGTTGCCAGTTGCTCACTCAACTTTCTCCACGCACCCTCGCGGGCTATCCGCTCTTCCTCCACTCGCTTTTCAAGCGACCTGACTTCAGAAGCCTTGAGTTCTAGGGCCGTTTTCTGTTCCGACACGATTCGTCTCAAATCTCGCGTCTTTACATCCTGCCAGTACCACACACCACCCCCTGCGCCCAAAAGTGCGAGCAACGCAATGATCACAACGGGGCGGCTTGCCCTCGTGCCACCGCCCTGCGCATCGGGGACAACGCGCCTTACCGACTCCACTTTAACATTCCCTTCCAGTGCAGCGACGAAATCCGCGCACGAGGCAAACCTCTCTTCCGGCCTCTTCGCCAACGCTTTTGCGAGCGCGGACCTAACCGATTCCGGAAGCTCATCTGGGATTTCCGGCGAGACAGACATGACGACATTTGCCGCCACAAGGATGTCTCCCATTGCAAACGCAGAGGCAAATGGAATGTTACCCACAAGCAGCTCATATACTATCGCCGCCAACGCATATTGATCAGAAGCACCATTCCTGAATTTTCCCTGCCATTCCTCTGGAGAGAAATATGAACGGTTGACCGGGAACGTATACGTTGCATCAACCGAGGTAATGGTCGATTCTGACAATTCACGGATATACACCGCCTCAAGCCCGTAATCTACCATCTGCACGGACAGGGCATCGTCATCAACACCATCCACCATGACATTGTCCGGACGCAGACAATCATGCTGCACCTCAACACTATGCGCATAATCAAGAGCCGAAGCCAGCTGTCTGGCGATTTTGAGCACAATCGGCAACGGCAGAACCCGTCCCTGAAACCGATGGCGCAGTTTTGCCAGGGAAATCCCGGTCGGACATGCGGAGACAACCATAGCCGTCCCCGGCTTCGCCATATCCATCAACGAAGGAGTCGTCAGTCTGGCATTTTCAATCCTATGCAAAGTCACAGGTGACGCTATTCCAGGATGATGAATGCGAGATGTCCGAGAGAACCATCGCCTGAACTTGGATGACAAATCCTCATGACCGGCACCCCCTGGCGGAAGTATCCTGACGGATACATCCACGCCGGATATGGTGTCCCTCGCGAGGAACACCGTCCCGAATCCGCCGCCCAATTCACGCACAAGCGCATACTGGTCGATGCAGCCTAGAGGAATCGCATTGTCGCCTTTAATCGTATTCGCGTCACCGATTGAATTTTCCATACCCAACCTTCTTCTTCTCTGCTTGAAATTTTACTTTTCCGTCTCCACCATTGAATCGGGGGGAGTGGCGAAATGCGGTGTTCCGCCGTTGTACATCCGCCATATCCTGCCCACTCCGCTGCATATCCCGCACTGGGCATCGGAGAATATGCTTCCGTTGCTGCAGCTGCCGCAGACCTGCATCCTGGAGACCTTGCCATCACCGCTGCAGATGCCGCATCTGCGAGAACCCGACACGCTCCCTGAACCACCACACCTATAGCATGTCGAACGGGTCTGCCCTGACCCCGAGCAGGTGGAACACATATATCCGCCCAAGCCCGAGCAACGCTGGCAGATGACATGCGAGGGAGGTGGCGGTGGCCTATAATGGCGAGCCCCGAACGCTCCGGCAATACCCGCACCAATTATACTGCCTGCTATCCCGGCCGCATTGACCTTCCGCCCGTTGCCATTGCATTCTGAGCAGACAAAGCCATGGTTGAAAAGAACCGAACCATTGCGCGTAATCTGTGAACATCCGGACTGGCAATCCTGAAAGACAGTACCGCCCGTACATGATGCGCAATCTTCACGGACGCTTC
>JAGBFY010000578.1 GCA_017936245.1 Kiritimatiellia bacterium | reverse complement strand
ATGCGTCTGTTGAGCACTTCGCGTGAAATGGTCGATTGCGACCTTCCGAGCGCTTTTGCTATTTCGGTTATGTTCCGCCCGCATCCAAGCATAAACTCAATGCGGTTTCTTTCATCGTTGCCCATGTGCTTCATGGAGTATTTCCTTGTTGTTGTATCCCGTCACCATCCATCGGCACCTACCGAGTGGATTCGTTCGGCAAGGGATACGATAACGATTTTGCAATAGAAAAGGAAGGGTATCGGAGTTGTCCAGAAGTAAACGCAGGTTTCCTTCCTAGGAAGGAATGAAGGGAAAAGGCACCACTATCAATACTACCCAATAAACTTAGGAAGTAAATGCAAGTGGAACTTGCATTTACTTCTGGACATCACACAGTTTGCCAAGACACGAAAATGTCGATACAGGCGTTGAAATCGGGCAGAGGATGGTGTATACTGCAACGACATTTTTGAAGTGTCGGTGTTTTCGCCGGGGTGTGTTGCCCCGAACCCACACTCAATCGCTACACTGTCGCATTCATTCAACCAATGAATGGACCGCTAACGGAAATGAATATGATATCTTTACTGTTTGCCGGGATACTTTGCCTGACGTTTGACGACCGCCACTGGGAAAACTGGGAGAAAGCCCTTCCGGTTTTTGAAAAACACGGAGCCAAGGCGACTTTTTTCCCGAGCGGGGATCTGAACGCCGAGGCGCTGGCCTGCCTCAAGAAACTGCACGAAGCGGGGCATTCCGTCGGATGCCATTCGCTCGGACACCGCGATGCTCCGGCGTTTTTCAAAAACGTCAGCGGTACGATGTATGTCCGTAAGGAGATTACTCCGCAGAAAAAGGCACTTGCGTCCGTTGGTATCAATCCGGAATTTTTCGCCTATCCGAACAACCGACGCGATGAAGATACAGATGCGCAGCTTGCATTTCAGTTCAAACGTTTCCGGGCGGGATGCGGTGTTACTCGTAAGGACTATTATTCGCCGTCGAACAAGACGAGCATAACTGAATTTGACTGCGCATTCTTCCCGGTGAGCGAACTTCCTCGCCGCCGCGTTATGGGCGGTGTCGGAGTCGGCGCGTACTACAACACCGACATCGACGACATCTGCCGCGGCGTCAAGCGCGCGGCGGAGCGTGATGAGGTATTCGTGCTTTTTTCGCACGACATATGCGCAAATCCCGGCAAGATCAGCATGAGTACAGAATGGCTGGAGAAGATACTTGCGACCGCCCGCGAATGCGGTGTCGCCGTCAAAGGATTCCGGGAGCTGGGGCCGGTCGAGCCGCAGCGTCCGACGGGGCCAATGCTTGTTTCGCTTACGTTCGACGACAACATCCGCGATCACCTGCTGGTGGCGGCTCCAGAACTCGAAAAGCGGGGATGGAAAGGTGTTTTCGCGATCGTCACCGACTGGGTCGGCAAGGAAAACAAACTCAGCTGGGACGAGGTGCGCGAGCTAGTCCGCCGCGGACACGAAATCGCCGTGCATACGCGCTCGCATCAAGGGCTAGGCAGACTCGCCGACAAAGGCAAGACGGAGCTTGTACGTGAAGAGATTGCCGTCGCACGCGACATCATCGAACGGGAGACTGGAATGCGCCCGCGCCTCTTGTGCCTTCCGGGAAGCAGTTACAGCGCAATTGTCGGCAAAATTGCCCGTGAAGAAGGACTCGAACCGATGACGGTACCCCGCGCCTGCTGCGGACAGGGGATGGCAGATACCACGAAGACGGTTGCCGCAGCACGTAAACGTGGAATGAAAAGGTACGATCTGCTAGTTCACGGGGTCAGACCCGAAGGTGGCGGATGGAGACCATTCCCTTCACTCGAATCATTCAAACGCCATATGCAGGCGATTGAGGATGCCGAACGTGCGGGTGAAATCAAGGTTGTAGATTACGACATTATGGCGAATATCAAAGTACCCAAGTAAGAATCTTTCCCACGACTAAAGGGGGAATCGAGAAAAAAGCAGGGCCGAATCAATCGGCCCTTATATCTATCACAAAAAGCGGAATTCGGTAATCGATTCAAGCGTCTCGCCTGGACGGAGAATCGTATTCGGGAACTGAGGTTTGTTCGGCGAATCCGGGATTGCGCCGGTTTCAAGCGCGATTCCGCAACGAGGGGAGAACTTGTCCCCACCCTTTGCCGGATATCCGTCAGGAATCCAGTTTCCGGTGTATATCTGAATGGCTGGTTCGGTTGTCCAAACCTCAAGCTTGCGGTCGTCCTTCACGAGCCGGGCTGCGAACTTGAGTCCTTCCGCTTCCGGAAGAACCCAGCAATGGTCATACCCCTTCCCGAATTTGAGGACATCGAAATCGTCATCAATGCGCTCTCCGATAAGGTGCGGGGTGGTGAAATCGAACGGGGTGCCCTTCACATCCGTAATCTCGCCTACCGGCACCTGGCTTGCGTCGTAAGGTGCATACTTTTCGGCGGCAACCTCAAGCGTATGATCCTCAATGGATCCGCCGGCTTCGCCCTTGAAGTTAAAGTACACATGCTGCGTCATTGCAACAGGAGTCGCCTTGTCCAAAGCCTTGGCGCGATAGTTGATGCGCCATACGTTGTCCTTCGTGACGGTATAGGTAACGCACACCTCGACCGTTCCAGGGAAGCCGCCTTCTCCATCTGGCGATACGAGCGAAAGCTCAATGCCGACGTCATCACCGTTCTCGAACGGCTTCGCATCCCAGATGCGGTCGTGCCAACCGCCATCAGAACCATGGAGAGCGCAACCGATCCCAACGGGGAAATTGTTGCACTTGAGCGTGTAATCCACACCATCGAGGGAGAACTTGCCGTCCTTGATGCGGTTCGCGTAGCGTCCAATCAGGCAGCCATAGTAGGAATCGCCATTCTCCCAGCCTTCAGGAGCGTCAAAGCCGAGCGCGATGTCCTTGCCGTCAGGAAGGATCACACGGTTCACGCGACCACCCCAGTCC
>JAGBFY010000577.1 GCA_017936245.1 Kiritimatiellia bacterium | reverse complement strand
GGAAGTGTCGTACGAGGTCAGATGGTATTTGCCATCCACCGCGGAGGCATCGGCCTGAGAGCTGTACTGGCTGCGGCTGTTGACTGCCGAACTGGTCTCGGCCGCGATGAGCGAGCCGTAGGTGCTGTACATGGTGGAGAGTTGTCCATCGGAGATAGCACCATTGAGGACTATCCGTGCTTTGGCGGAGGTGGCCCGTTCCATATGTATGTAAAGGGCGGAACCGTAAATTCATACGGACGCTGCTATTTACCGCGTCAGAGCTCCGGCCATACAGCTTCTGCAATCCTTACGATTGATGGTGAAGATGCTGTCGTGGATTTCAATGACAACACTGTGTACATGGGTGGTGGAAAGCGTACAAACGGAGATGGACCCGCCAAGGCCATCCTCAATATCAATGCCGGTGTTCTCAAGGCTGACAGCATCGGCAGGTATCCATCGCAGATTGACGATACAGTTCAGCGTGCCTATGTGAACTTCAACGGCGGTACGTATGTGCTTCAAGGCGGAACTTCATTCGGTGTGGCAAACGGCTATCCCACGGTGCCCAACCGCATTACGATATTTGAGGGTGGCGCTGCAATTGATACGCATGGAATTAACAATGCCCATTGCACCGCGCCGTTGTGCGGACCTACAGGGAACTCGGTAGTGTCGGTTGCGATTCCGGCGGCCATCGCTTCGCGCGAATTCATCAGCCCTCCAAATATATAGATATTCGATTTCGACGGCGATGGCGATGGGGCAAGCGCGTATGCGGAGCTTGATACGTCCACGCGTCGCGTTTCGAGGATTGTTGTGACGAGCCCAGGTTGGGACTATACCTCCGCGAAGGCCGTGTTCAAGCTTGGCAAGACGGTCATTTGCACCAACGACTGCGCCATCGCGCCTGTTGTCGGCGGCGGATTGACGAAGACTGGCGCCGGCACACTGCTTCTCTCCGCCACCAATACCTATTCGGGTGCGACAGTTGTGAAAGATGGTACGCTTAAGCTTAAGTTTGCCGAATCTCTGCCTTCGAACACAGTTGTCTATCTTGATGGCGGTACGCTCGATCTTAATGGTTTCAACGTTCCTGTTGCGAAAGTCGTTGGCGACGGTGGCGATATCGTAAACGGCTCAGTTGCGCTTGAAGGGATCGTGTATGACGTTGCCGCAGAGGAGCATTCCACATATGGATGTCCTGTCGCGTTTGCGCCGGGAGCGGTCGTGAAGATTCTCAACGCCGACAGGCTCGACAAGAACCGCCGTTATCTGATTGCTCAGTTCGAGGATGGGGTTGAGAACGCTCCGCTCTCGTTCGAGGGATTGCCGGAGGATGTAGCCGGTGAATGGCGGATCATCCTTTCCCGCGGATGCCTGAAGCTGTACCGACCTCGCGGGTCAGTGATAAGCTTCCGCTGATCCGTCCGATTCAGCCAGTGGCCACGGGGGCGCGGAAATGATTGTATTTTTATGGTACAATTAATGGTCATAAGGAGTGAGTGAGCAAATGGTCAATCTAACGATAGATAACATACCCGTGGCGGTGGAAGAGGGGACAACAGTTCTGGCTGCCGCCGCAAAGGCAGGCATTGAGATACCCAATCTCTGTTTCCGCGAAGAGCTTAAGCCTTATGGGGCATGCGGCGTATGCGTGGTAGAGGTCGAGAAGTGTCCGAAACTTCTCCGAGCCTGCGCGACGAAGGTTGCGGAAGGCATGGTTGTGCGTACTACCGGAGAACGTGCGCTCAAGGCGCGCAAACTCGCTCTCGATCTTCTCATGGGCGACCATGACGGCGATTGCATCGGACCCTGCAAGCTGAACTGCCCGGCCCATACGGATTGCCAGAAGTACGTAAAGGAAATTGCGGAGGGACGCTTTGCCGACGCGGTCTCTACGATCATGGAGGTGTTCCCGCTTCCGGCCTCCATCGGAAGGGTCTGTCCCCACCCGTGCGAGACGGCATGCCGCCGCAAGCATGTGGAGGCGCCCATCTCCATCGCCCATTTGAAGTATTTTGCCGCAGACCAGGTCCGCAAGGACGGAACGGCACACCCCATCTCCGTTGCGCCGGCGACAGGCAAAAAGGTCGGAATCATCGGTGGTGGTCCCGCCGGACTCACGGCGGCGTTCAAGCTTGTCCAGAAGGGGCATGATGTAACGGTTGTCGATCAGATGCCTGAGATGGGCGGAATGCTGCGCTATGGCATCCCGGAGTACCGTCTGCCGAAGGCCATTCTCAAAATAGAGACGGATGCGATTGCCGATCTCGGAGTCAAGTACGTCAACAACTTCAAGATCGGACGGGATGAGTCCTTCGAGTCGTTCCGTTCGCGTTTCGATGCGGTTATTGTCGCGAACGGCGCATGGCGGTCTTCTGCGATGCGCGTCAAGGGCGAAGAGTTGAAAGGTGTTTGGGGCGGCATAGATTTCCTGCGTGAGGTTGCCACAGGCGGCAAGCCGGAGATTGGCGAGCGCGTTGCGATCGTCGGTGGCGGAAACACCGCCATGGACGCATGCCGCACAGCTGTCCGTCTAGGAGCGAAGG
>JAGBFY010000576.1 GCA_017936245.1 Kiritimatiellia bacterium | reverse complement strand
GTGGGCGGGTGCAGACAACACGATTTCCTGTCCGCTCGGTCATCAGATACGCGAAGGGCGGTGGCTGAGGAATGGTGAATTCATCCGGGACTACATGAATTTCATTGTCTCGAAGGGAACGATCAACGGTCCGAGGTCATATACCTGCTGGCCTGCGGCCTCTCTCCTTGACTTTGCGAAGGTGACCGGCGACTTTTCGATTTGCGGGTCGTTGCTTGGTCGTTTGGTGGAGAACTACGAAGCATGGGAGAAGGGGTGGATAAGCTCCAAGGGATTCAAGGTGGGGCTGCATCCCGAACAGAGGCTCTTCCATCAGCGGGCGGACCGGGAAGGTACGGAATACGCGCTTTCGCCAGACGGGGCACGTCCAATGGTGAACTCGTCCATGTGGGCGGAAGCGAATGCTATAGCGAACATCGCAAGGCGCAAGGGCGAAAACGCAATCGCCGAACGCTTTGAGAAGAAGGCGCAGGCCTTGGCGGATGCGGTCAGAAATAAACTGTGGAATGAAGAAAAGCGGTTTTTCACTGCCGCCGATACCAATGGGGTGCTGAGTTCCGTCTGCGAGCTTCACGGCTACGCGCCATTCTATTTCGGAATGCCGATGGAGGCGAAATATGCAAGCGCATGGCGTCTCTTGACGGATGAATCCGGCTTTCTGGCTCCGAAGGGACTTGTGTTCCCTGCCCGCAATACGCCGGGATTCACGGTGGAGCCGGATTATGCCGGGCATGAATGTCTATGGAACGGTCCAAGCTGGCCGTATGCCACATCGATAGCGCTTTCTGCTCTTTGCGGAGAGCTGCAGTCCGACAGAGCGGCGGCGTTGCCGCTTAAGGCTTCGGATTTCGTCAGGCTTCTCAAACAGTATGCCGCCCAGCATCATCTTGTGCGTGAGGACGGCGTCAAAGTGCCATGGATCGACGAGAATCTGCATCCGTTCACGGGCGAATGGCTTGCCCGGCACATTATGATCGAGCAGAATCGAAGAGGAATCAGGAAATTGCGCTATGTCGAGCGATGCAAGGACTACAACCACTCCACGTTCTGCGATCTGGTGATTTCGGGTCTGTGCGGACTTGTCCCGCGTCAGGACGACCGCATCGAGGTGAAGCCGTTGGCGCCGGAATCCTGGGACTGGTGGCGTTTGGACGGCGTCAGATACCACGGCTCCAATCTCACGATCCTCTTCGACAGGTACGGCACCCGTTACGGCAACGGGAGTGGTCTTGTCGTACTGAAAGATGGTCGTAAGATCGATGATTTCATACAATGAGTTCGGTTTATCACTGCCATCTTGATTTGCGAGACGGGATTTCGTACAATATGCGCCATGAAGCGGAAAATAAAATTCAAACGTATTTTGCTTAAACTCTCCGGCGAGGTTCTCGCCAATCGCGAGACCGGAGAGTGCATCGACCCCAAGCGTCTGGCTTTCATGGCCGAGCGCGTAAAGAAGATCCACAAGCTTGGATGCGAGGTTGGAATCGTTCTCGGCGGCGGAAACATTTTCCGTGGCCTTTCGGGTTCGGAGAACGGCGTCAACCGCGTGACCGGCGACTCTATGGGCATGCTGGCTACGATCATCAACGGTCTTGCCATGATGAACGCCCTTGAATCGATCGGCGTTCCCACGCGTGTGATGACATCCATCGACATGCCGAAGCTCGCCGAGCCGTTCATCCAGCGCAAGGCCATACGCCATTTCGAAAAGGGGCGGGTGTGCATCTTCGCGGGCGGCACGGGCAACCCGTACTTCTCAACCGATTCGGCGGCGGCACTCCGTGCGAGCGAAATCGGCGCATGTTCCACATCTTCCCTGATCCATCCCGGCGGCTCCGGGACATCATTATATCTGCCGTACTCCCCGAACATGCACTCCATGCCAACGTTTCTGGCCTGCACGGCCTCTTCGAAATCATCGTAGTACCCGAGATGGATTTCCTGCTGGCATACCTTGATCCGGGCACGGTATTTCTCATTTCGTGGATAAAAGTCGACGCCGGAAACGCCGCTTGAGTTATTCCGCTGCAGGCTGTGATTGATCTGATTCTGCTGGTGCGTGACAATCCGCAGGTTCTCTGACCGGTTGTCCAGCGTATCGAGGCTGATATGATCCACCTCATATCCCGGTGGGCAGTCACAGAGCACACGGTGCAGGTAATTGCCATGCCGGTCGATCAGATACAGTTTCCTGTGCCCGGGCTCCCGATAGTTCCGATACCACTTGGTATCCCGGATGCGGTCGAACCGGTCTCTATCAAACAGAAACCGCGTCCCGTCCGGCAGGGTGCCAATCCCGGTATTTCCTTCGAAACGGTAACTGACATTACTCACTGCCACCACCGCCTTCCGGCTCGAAGGTTGCCACCTCCTCAAAGGATAGTTTCTGGCCGTCGCGGATCACGTAGACATCATTGTAATGTCCTTCTTTAAAAGCAATATACCTCTTTACCGCGACATCGACGTACTTCTGTTCAAGCTCGGCACCGAAACATACCCGTCCCGTCTGTTCACAGGCAATCAGAGTTGATGCGCTACCAAGGAAGCCGTCCAGCACGAGGCCGTTTGTCATCGTCGACTGCTGGATAAGGTATGCCATCAGTGGAACTGGTTTGCTGGACGGATGGGAGAAGCCATCCTTCTCCGAATCACGGATCATATCGAACTCAAACACAGCCTTCTGCTTCTGATCGCCATACCAGACATGTTTCCCGTCCTTCCGCCACCCGAAGATGATCGGCTCCATGTTGAACTTCCAATCCGTCCTCATGAAGGGTGCTCGTGGTTTCTTCCAGACCAGTTGAGCGCCGACCTTAAAACCGGCGTCCTCAAACGCGTCATAGAAAACGCGGCTTTTCATCG
>JAGBFY010000575.1 GCA_017936245.1 Kiritimatiellia bacterium | reverse complement strand
GACAGTCAAAAAGGCCTGTGACGAAGCAAAGCTCGAGATCGCAGTAGGCGTATGGTCCATAGGGTATGCGAAAGAAAGCTTCTTCCCGATTGACCACAATCTGAGCGCCGCCGCCCCGGTGTTCGACACACGCTATCACGTTTCTGGCGGCAAGTGCGTATACAAGCCAGTTCCAGCGAAAGAATTAGTGGATGCTCCTAGCCGTGTCCATTCACCTCGGCGCACAAATGATGTCGCCGACATGGTTGTGCCAGTAAAGCCGCGCAGATCCTACCGTCTGACGGTTAGGGCCAAGTCTCCAAAAGGCAAGTTCCCGCGTTGGCCGATCTGTGTGAGCGTTCAGCGCACAGACTCAAAGGTGGACTATATCCAGACGCGCCCATTCTATGTCAAGGCCGACGGCACAGAGCAGACCTTCACGCTGGACTTCCCTAGTCTCGCGGAGAAAGAACTTCGTATCATATGTCGCGGATACAACCGCACGTTCCCCAGTCATGCGGATATACTTTCGATGAAACTGGAGGAGACCGATCCTCAGCTTGCGATTCGCCGCCATGGCACCCCTATAACCGTTCGCAATGTGAAAACGGGGCGCATCTATGATGAAGGTCGCGACTATGCCGAAATACCACGCGCAAAGACTGTCTGGCCGGGGCCTTGGATCAAACAGCGTTTTGCGATCATTCCACTGAAGGGTGGGGCAATCAAAGAAGGAGATGATCTATCCGTGGATTGCTACTGTTCATTCCCCGTTTACGGCAAATATGCGAGTGCCTGCATGGCGGCGCCGGAGCTTGAACCTATTATGGATGCCTCTGCCGCGGAAATAGCACGTGTTCTCAAACCGCGCCTTTGGCTTCTCTCCTATGATGAAGTGCGCTCTGGAGGCGGATGCCGTGATTGTCTGCGCATAGGTGACATGGCGCACATTTATGCGGAGTTTGTAAAGAAGTCCATGAAGATAGTCCGTCGCCATGTTCCATATGCCGAATTCATGATCTGGAACGACATGGTAGACCCCTTCTACATGGTTGACAACGGTGAAAATGCAGGCCTCTATTCGTCGATGAAGGGTGTATGGGATCTTCTCCCTCCCGATATCGGCATAGGATACTGGACTTACCGCACCAGAGAGAAAGGCATGAGGTTCTTTTCCGGACAGAAGCGTCCCTTACTGGTGTGCGCCTACTATGATGAAAAAGTCCTCAAGCACAGTCTGGAATGGGCAGATCTCGCGTTGCGCACCCCAGGGACTGTCGGCATCGTCTACTGCACCTGGGGCTGCAACTGGAAACTGCTTGGTCAATTCGGCGACATGGCCAAACGAAAGGCCGAAGCCGCACATCGTCAGACTTTTCACCACCCGTAAACAGATGGAATAAAAAAAAAATCTGCAAATCAAAAAGGAGAAGGAAATGAACAGAAAAGAATTTTTGAGATATGCCGCCTGTGCGGCTGCGGCAACCGCCTGGAAATGGGATGGGATTGCGGCTACGGCTGGAGATGAGATTGTGAAACATGATGCGGCACCGCGTAACCGGCGGCCATACACAGATGTCGATTGGGCGAACGCTTTTCAGATCCGCACCACCACCCATGGTCATGCCGACAACCAGAAGATGCTTGACGCATATCTCAAACGCGGATTCGAGTTCCTTACAATCTCAAACTACTATCCGAGCGCACCGCGCTATCCGCTGAAGGACGTACATCAGTATGATTTCCGAATCAATCACTACTTCCCGGTAACGGTAAAAGGGAAGCGCACCAATGGACCTTTCGACTGGAACGCCATAGTATCCGAATGGAAGGACGAGCTCCCGGAAGAGCAGAAGAAGCAGCTGCCGTTCAAGCGTGGGAAAAAACTGTTCAAACCACTTCCTCCTGATATCCTGGAAGCTCCTAACGCCGAACATCACTATTTTTACGACGACGACAGAAAGAAAATCATGAGAGGTCTGCACATCTGCAGCCCCGGATCGGCGTTTGAATCAGGAACCTTCGATAAGCGCAACTACTTCAAAACCCATTCCAAAGGGTGGTGCTTCGGTTCTGGTGAACCCTGGCGCATTGCGGTCGACCGTATGCTTGCAGGACTCATCGATCCGCTCGGCGGCGGTGTGACAATCAACCATCCCACATGGTCTAAGATGGATTACGATTTCCCCGCCGTAATGCTGGACCACGATCCGCGCGTCCTTGGCATGGAAGTGATCAACGGCAAGTATTTCTCGGAAGACTACTGGGACCATACGCTTAAGACCGGCCGCCAGTGCTACGGATTCTTCGTGCCGGACTGGTCGCTCTGGTATGGCTGCAACGTGCTTCTTG
The DNA here is from genome assembly GCA_017936245.1 of Kiritimatiellia bacterium. GTDB lineage: Bacteria > Verrucomicrobiota > Kiritimatiellia > RFP12 > UBA1067 > UBA1731. The sequence continues at coordinate 18,246 of JAGBFY010000575.1, read as the reverse complement.
TCAAGGAACGGACGGTTGAGGCGTGTCTCAGGGCGTACCGTCAGGGCAACTTCTACGGTGCGCTTCACGGCGGCGGAGTGAAATTCACAAACATCTCTTTCAATGGCCGCACGATTGAGGCAGCGACCGACAAGCCGGTCAGGTTTGAGCTCATCTCCGCACAGGGGAAGGTTGTCGAAAAGACAGATACGGGACTTTCGTTCAACGTTCCTGCGTCAGCGAAAAAACACGTCTATTTTCGCATCAAGGCACTGGCCACGGACACTTCGGGCGAGATCCTGTACAGCCAGCCGTTCATGCTTACCTAAATTGGTCGCTGTAGTATTTCAAATTTATAAATCTCAGACGTGAGAACATGAGTAACTGGGAGAATGGGCGAGATGCCCATCCTCCCAGCAGCGGCTAACAACAATAAAATCAAAAAAAGCTAACCGAAAAAACAATTCACCATAGCTTTCTTCCAACACTAAATCTTCTTTACATGTCCGTGGGCTCGCATTTCTTCACGCACTCAGTGCGTTCCTTAACATCCTCCTCAGACGCCCTCAAAAGCGCGATCAGCTCCACGCGGAAGTCCCATACCAATTCTCCTTTGAACTCCATTTCAAGTGTTTTTCATTTCTACTTTTTCTACATCGTGCTCATGCAGCTATTGTCTGCATTATCCCTTTCGAATCTGTTAGCGCAACACTTCAATCCTTTTTTTGCGTGCGACGGCGATCAACGCAATCAGGATCTCCTGTAAGGCATCATCGAAATCGTCCGCTGGAAAATGCGTACACACGTACGCATCCATCATCAAACGGCACCGGGAGACAGATTCACTATTTCACGCCGTAAACGCTTTCGATCTCCACGACATACACATCATGAAGAGAACCGCCGGGATTGTCGCTATACCATTTGGCAAGAATATCCCTGTCGATGAAACTGGCCTTATCCATCGAAGCCTTGAATAGCTTGCGGCAGTCAAGCGTCAGACGAGCCTCTCCGAATGCGACCGCGCCTGATTCAAGTTCGACGGCGGACAGTCCGGTTTCCTTGCACTTGTCAAAATCCCGTCCACTCTTGGAACCACAGAATTTGAGAGCCTCCCTCCACTCTTCCGTGAAGAACGAAAGGCTTAGCCGTTCCTCAGCCTCAACAAATTCGTGCGTGTACCGCTCCGGGCGGATGAATACAAACGCGACCGGCCGGTTCCAGAGCCAGCCGATTCCACCCCAGCTTGCCGTCATCATATTGAAACGATCTTTCTTTCCGGCGCAGACAAGCATCCAGTCGCCGCCTATGAGCTTGAATGCATCCTCTTTCGCAAGACATGCCAAGTCGACTTTGTTCATTGATTGTTCCCTTCTTTTTGACATCAACAATTTCCCGCGAATTATACCATCTTCCCGACGCCATTTCACCAACAACACAGTTGCACCTCCCCGCCAATTGCATTTTTCTAATTTTCGCTTGAATCCAGAAATGCTAAGTGGTATACTTCGCACCGTTTTTTTCAAAGAGAAACCATGAGCACGAAGTTTTATCTTACCAACCTTCTTCTTGGCCTTACGCTTAGCAGCGCGGGGCGCGCTCTGGTATTCTGAAATAGGCAGAAGGAATCAAAACCAGCAATGAAGCCCCGCTCTAAACGAGTGGGGCTTTTTTCGTATCTAAAAGGAAAGGAAAAGAGTGAAAAAAGAACCTGATCAGTCGATTGTGATTTTCGACACCACTCTTCGTGACGGAGAGCAGGCGCCGGGATATTCTATGACGCTTGACGAAAAGCTCCGTATGGCTAGGCAGCTTGAACGCCTTGGAGTCGATATTATTGAAGCAGGCTTCGCCGCTGCATCGCCCGGTGACTTTGAAAGCGTTCTTAAAATCGCCTCAGAGCTTAAGAACTGTACTGTCTGCTCGCTTTCAAGAGCACTTCCCAAGGATATTGACGCGGCCGCTGAGGCGCTTTCAAGAGCCGCGAATCCGCGGATTCATACGTTTCTTGCGACGAGCGATCTGCATCTTAAATATAAGCTCCGCATGACGCACGATCGCGCACTTGAACAGATCCGCGATATGGTTGCATACGCTCGGAATAAATGCACTGATGTTGAATTTTCAGCAGAAGACGCTACTCGTACGAACCCCGATTTTCTCTGCAGAGCCATTGAAACCGCGATCGCGTCGGGTGCAACGACGGTAAATCTGCCCGATACCGTCGGCTATGCGACGAGCGAAGAAATCGCTAGAATGGTTACTGATATACGCTCACGCGTTCCCAATATCGACAAGGCCGTTATATCAATGCATGTTCATAACGACCTTGGGCTCGCCGTCGCCAATACGCTCGCAGGGATTATCGCTGGAGCGCGGCAGGTTGAATGCACGATCGGCGGAATCGGCGAGCGAGCCGGGAACGCCGCGCTTGAAGAAATTGTGATGGGTCTTAAAACGCGCAAAGATTATTACGGTCTCACCAACAATGTCCGTACTGAAGAAATCGCGCGTACTGCGAGACTTCTCACCTCGATAACAGGCGTAAAGATGTTCCCTTCTAAAGCGATCGTAGGAGCGAACGCTTTCGCGCACGAGTCGGGAATCCATCAGCATGGTGTACTTAAAAATGCTAAGACATACGAAATTATGACTCCAGAATCCGTTGGAGTAAAAAAGACCGATCTTGTTTTAGGTAAACATTCCGGAAGGCACGCATTTAGCGAGCGGTTGAAACTGCTTGGCTTTTCACTGTCGGAAGAAAGAACAGAAGAGCTCTTTCTGCAATTTAAACATCTGGCCGACAAGAAGAAAACTGTGACCGACCGAGATATAACGGCGCTCGCAGAATCAGAAGGAATGAGCGAATCGACCAATACGCCGCGTTATAAGCTCGAATCTTTTGTTGTCACCAGCGGCAACAAAATGAGTGCGACAGCGAATGTGATTTTGACGCGCGGCGACCAAATGTTCCAAGATTCTGCAATAGCGACAGGCCCTGTTTATGCGGCGATAAGAGCTGTTGAGAAAATCATCGCTCATCCGTTCAGTTTGGACGACTATCATTTAAATGCGGTAACCGAACACCGAGATGCGCTTGGCGAGGTCACCGTAAAAATTTCTGACGCTTACGGCAGTTACCGTGGGCGCGGCGTTTCGACGGATGTTATCGAGGCTTCGATTTTAGCGTGTCTTTCGGCGATAAACAAGATGCTTGAAGGCGCATCGCTTGGCTCGGGAGCTGCGTCGAAAATGCAGCATTCATTCGAAAACGACATGCTCTCAGCCGGTCACACAGATAAGACAAACCTTAACTCTAAACTTCCTAACCCCTAACTCTAAACTCTAAACTTTCCAACTATTATGACACAAACACAAAAAATATTGGCATCTCACGCAGGTAAGGAACGAGTTCATCCTGGCGAACTTATTATGGCGGATGTCGATCTCGTTCTTGGCAATGACATTACTGCTCCAGTAGCGATCGGCGAATTTTCGAAATTCGGTTGCGATAAGGTTTTCGACCGCACAAAAATAGCGCTTGTGCCCGACCACTTTACCCCTAATAAGGATGTAAAGGCGGCGCGGCAATGCGCATGCATGCGGAATTTCGCATACGAGCAAGATATCAAAAACTACTTCGAAGTAGGTCATGATTGCGGCATTGAACACGCGCTTTTGCCCGAGAAAGGTCTTGTGACTGCGGGCGATCTAGTTATTGGAGCTGATAGCCACACCTGCACATACGGAGCGCTCGGAGCGTTCTCAACGGGAATAGGCTCAACCGATATGGCCTCAGCGATGGCGACAGGTAAAATCTGGCTTAGAGTTCCTGAAGCTATTCGCGTTGAACTGACTGGCAAATTCAACCGTCATGTAAGCGGCAAGGATCTTATCTTACATTTGATCGGAATGATTGGAGTAGATGGCGCTAGGTATCAATCTCTCGAATTTACAGGTTCAGGTATTGCCGCGCTTAGTATGGACGACCGTTTTACCATCGCTAATATGGCGATAGAAGCCGGTGCGAAAAACGGAATATTCCCGGTAGACGAAACGTGTCTTAAATACTTAAAAGAACACGGAGCAAAAGAGCCTCTCGTACATGAAGCAGATGTAGATGCCGAATATGCCCAGACTATTAAGATTGATCTTTCAAAACTTAAGCCTACCGTTGCTTTTCCGCATCTTCCTGAGAATACGCGTGAAGTTGATTCTATCGGAGAGATAAAGATTGATCAAGTCGTAATCGGCAGTTGCACGAACGGACGAATCAGCGACTTAAAGGCTGCCGCCGAGATTTTATCGGGTCGAAAGGTCGCAAAAAACGTTAGGTGCATTGTAATTCCTGCGACGCAGAAAATTTGGCTTGAAGCTCTTGAACTTGGGTACCTTAAAATCTTCGCAGAATCCGGGTGCGTCGTTTCCACTCCAACGTGCGGACCTTGTCTCGGCGGGCACATGGGTATTCTCGCTAAAGGCGAGCGCGCCGTTACAACTACGAACCGCAATTTCGTAGGCCGAATGGGACATGTGGAGAGCGAAATTTACCTCGCCTCTCCCGCTGTCGCAGCGGCGAGTGCAGTTTTAGGTAAAGTCGCATCACCCGATGCACTCATTTAATTAAGATTAAAGATAAGGATTTTAAAAATGAAAATTAAAGGTTCCGTTCATAAGTTCAATGATAATGTTGATACTGATGTTATCATCCCTGCTCGATATCTGAACACTTCTGATCCGAAGGAACTTGCCACACATTGCATGGAAGATATTGACGCTAAGTTCTCTACGAGAGTTCGCGTTGGCGATATCATCGTAGCCGGCAAGAACTTTGGTTGCGGGAGTTCGCGCGAACACGCGCCGATAGCGATTAAGGCTTGCGGAGTATCTTGCGTCATCGCAACGACCTTCGCGAGAATTTTCTACCGAAACGCCCTTAATATCGCTCTTCCGATTCTTGAGTGTGCGGAGGCGGCAGAGAACATTAATGCTGGAGATGTTGTTTCCGTTGAACTTGCTACCGGTACAATTCGTAATGAGACTTCCGGCATGACTTTTAAAGCTGAACCATTTCCTCCGTTCATGCAGGAATTGATTGAGGTGGGAGGACTTATTGAATACATGAAGCGTCAGCAGGCAAAAAATTAAAAGGAATTTATAAAGATGAATAAAAATAAAACTACAGCGCAGAATAAAAAGATTGCAGTCCTCCCAGGCGATGGGATCGGGCCTGAAATCGTACGTGAAGCGATTAAGGTACTTAATGTTGTCGAGAAAGTTTTTGGACATAAATTTGATATTGAAACATATCCGGTAGGCGGTTGCGCTTATGATTTATGCGGCGAATCACTTCCTAAAGAGACGCTCTCTGCGTGTAGAAGCGCTGACGCAGTATTACTTGGAGCAGTCGGCGGACCTAAGTGGGATGGGCTTCCTGGAGAAAAGCGCCCCGAAAGAGCATTGTTAGGTTTGCGCAGCGAATTGTGGCTTTTCGCCAATTTAAGGCCCGCGAAAATATGGCCCTCTCTATTAGATTCAAGCCCACTTAAAAAAGAAATAATTTCAGATGGAATAGATATTCTTGTAGTGCGCGAATTGACAGGTGGAATCTATTTCGGAGCGCACAGTCGCTCTCTAGATAAGAAAATAGCGCGTGATGAAATGGCTTATTCTGAATTTGAGGTTGAGCGTATTGCGAAAGTCGCGTTCGAGTGCGCAAGATCGCGCAACAAAAAAGTGACGAGTGTCGATAAGGCCAATGTGTTGGAATCATCGCGTCTTTGGCGTGAGGTCGTCGAGCGAGTTTCGAAAGAATATCCCGAAGTCGAATTAAACCACATGTACGTTGACAACGCGGCTATGCAACTCGTGCGCAATCCAGGCTTGTTCGATGTACTTCTTACCGAGAACATGTTCGGCGATATTCTTTCAGACGAGGCATCTCAGATAACGGGCTCTATCGGGATGCTGCCTTCAGCGTCGTTGAGACATGACGGATTTGGAATGTACGAGCCGATTCACGGCAGCGCGCCAGATATCTCCGGCAAAAATATCGCAAATCCGCTCGCGACTATCCTTTCTGTTGCGATGATGCTAAGAAGTACGTTTTTGCTTAGTGATGAAGCAAATGCCATTGAAGAGGCTGTATCAAATGTACTCTTAGCAGGCTTACGTACAGCCGATTTAACGTCACCCGATGCAGCACCCATTGGAACATCTCAAATGGGCGATGCAGTAGCTAAGGCTATTTTAAAAATGGTAAAATAAATATCGACGAACTTTAAATATTTCATATGAAAAACGATATTCCACATCTGGATTTTCCAATAATCGACGCGCATGTCCACCTCTATCCAGATGCTCTAGCACCAAAGGCCGTCCCTGCGCTCTCGGAGCGTTTTGGGAACGCTCCTGCGTTCAACGGAACAGTATCTGAATGTGTTCAAAACGCGGCAGAAGCAGGCATTGCACTCTCTATCAATCTTCCAGTCGCAACGACTCCTGAACATGTAAGGCACACCACATCCTCTTCGGCACGGACGCTCCGTGGCAAAGCCCAGCAGAAGTCCTTGCCGCGTTCCTTAATTTGCCATTGACTGATAAAGAGCAAAGGCAGATATGCTACGAGACTGCGTGGGGTCTGTTAATAGAGAATTAAATGCATCACATCAAATGGTGATTTCGTCGAGTTCGCGTTCTTCGCGGCGAGCGTCTTCAAGACGTTTCACCCATTTGAGGACTTCTGCCACGGGCTCTACGAGTTCAGGCGGAATGTAGTCCTCAACCTTGCCGAGAGCGTAGAGCCGCCGCGCAAGCGAGATATCCTCCATTATCGGGATACCTTCCTCGAGCGCAGTCTCGCGGATGATCTTGGCGATGCGGTCCGCGCCCACAACGACGATTTTGGGAAGCGGGGCCTCTTCCGCCCGATAGCGAATCCCTATCGCAAGATGCGTGGGGTTCGTCACGACGACATCGGCCTGTTTCGTGGCCTTGGCCGGCTCCGGGCCGTTGAGTATCTCATCGCGGAACTGCCGCTGAGCCTGCTTGATCTCCGCGGAACCTTCCATCTCCTTGTACTCGCGCTTGACCTCATCCTTGGTCATCATCATCTGCTTCGTGAAGTCGCGTCCCTGGAACAGACGGTCCACGACCGCGATCACGATATAGCCGAATGCCGTATAGCAGGCGAGCCGCTTTAGCATGAGCGAAACGCACGGAAAGATGTCGTCTATCGTTCCGTAGCACATCTGCAGAAGCTCAGGCACCGCCACCCATATTATCTTCCACACGAGATAGCCAAGGAACACAAGCTTCAGGACGTTCTTCAAAAATTCGAACAGGTTTTTCTTCGCGAATATCTTCTTCGCGCCCTCGACGGGATTGAGCTTGTTCATGTCCGGCTTGAGCGGCTCGAACGTGAAGAGGAATCCGATCTGCACGGTGTTCGCGGCAATGCCTACCACCGCCGCGCACAGCACGAATATGAACGAATGCTTGCAGATCATTATCGCCGCAAGCTTGCCCGCCTCACGCGGCCCGGCAAGAGACGGTTCATTTATCGTGGCGGCGATGTAACCCATCAGGTCGGTGAAGTCATCGACGAGCATGACGCCCAGAAGTGCGCACAGACAGAATCCGAGAATGAGAAGCGCGGTCGATATGATATCTTTCGAAGTGCACACCTGACCTTTGTTGCGCGCATCACGCAACTTCTTCGGCGTAGGCATTTCGGTTTTCTCGCCGCCCTCGTCCGCCATCAGCCGCCCTCCTGAAGGATGGTCATCGCGGGATGCAGGATCTCAGTCTCCTTGGTGTACATCAGCATGTCCATTATGAACGGGAGATATATCACGAGAAGTGCGATCCCGAGTGCAGACTTTATCGGCATCGAAAGGAAGAAAACGTTCAGCTGCGGAGCGGTTCGGTTCACAAGGCCAAGGCCAAGAGTTGCGAGGAACATCACAATGATGATCGGAGCGGAAATGACGAGCGTTTTGCGGAGCATGTCATCCATGGAGAAAAGTATGTTCGTGGCGGCATCGGAGGTCATCTCCACACCGACAGTGAACACCGGCCAGATCTCAAAGCTCTTGTACAGTGCGCCGAGCAGAATGAGCACTGCCCCGCTCACGAAGAATATGGTCGATGCGATCTGGGTGAAGAATATGCCGAATGTCGAGACCTGCGTTCCGCTGAGAGGCGAATAGACCTCGCCCATTGTCGCTCCACGCTGGTTGTCGATGAAGTTGCCGACGTTCTCCGCAATCCAGAAAGGAACGGCCGAGAAGAACCCGATTATGAAACCGATGAACGCCTCCTTCAGAGCAATAAGCGAGAACATCCAGAGATTGGGTTCGCCCGGCGGCATCGTATCATGGATGACCGGAATCACGAGGAACGAGAAGGCAAGCACAGCGGCACGCCGCGCAATGCCGGGAATCATGGAGTCCGCAAGGGCCGGACATACCGCAAATGCGCCGCCTATGCGCGCCATCGCGATGACGGCGGCAAGTATCCAGCGATGGAACTCCACATAGTGCATCTATCGGCCCAGCAGAGGGAACTTGGTGAAGATGTCCTGCGTGTAAAGCAGCATTTCGCCACCCATCCACGAGCTCGCCGCCATTATCGTGACCGCAATCGCGATAAGCTTCACGGCGAATCCCAGCGTCTGCTCCTGTATCTGCGTAAGCGCCTGAAGGAGCGACACGATAAGGCCGATCACCGTGGCGACGATGATCGGTATGAGCGAGAGCCTGAGCACGAGGATCAGACACGTCTGTGCATAGTCGAGAAGCTGTGCCTGGTTCATCAAATGTACCCCCTGATGAGACCCTGTATGAGAAGCGTCCATCCGTTCACCATCACGAAAAGCAGAAGCTTGAACGGAAGCGATATCGTCACCGGCGACACCATCATCATGCCCATCGCAAGCAGAATGTTCGACACGATGATGTCTATCGCAATGAATGGCAGATATACGAGGAATCCGATCTGAAACGCCTTGGTAAGTTCACTTACGCAGAAGCTCGGTATGAGGATGTGGAAGCTTTCGGGATCGACCTTCGCCTTCTCCTCGTCCGGTTTCGCCCAGAGACGTTCGGCGGTTGTCACAAAGAACGCCCGTTCCCTATCGCTTGTCTGCCGGACAAGCCACTGCCTCAACGGTTCGGCGGCCTTGAGAGCGAGATCCGTGCGGTATTCCTTCTCCGGCTTGTTCTCCTCCCTGTACTTGTTGAAGAGATCCCAGCTCTCGCCGACAACCGGCGCCATGATGTAGAACGTAAGTATAAGGGCAAGGGCATTCACCACCATGTTCGGCGGAATGGACTGAATTCCAAGCGCATTGCGCACAAGGCTTATCACCACAACGATCTTCAGATAGCTCGTTGCAATCATCGCAACGAACGCCACAAGGGAAAGCCCCACAAGGAGGGCTATCAACGCAAAAGGATCCGTCTGAAACATCACAGGACCTCCTCTACGACAAACGCTGATCTCGAACACAGTTCCTTGAAACGTCCGCGGGCTGCAACTTTACTGCCACGGAACAATTCCAACTCACCCGGAACAGGGAGAGACGGCATATTGCCGTCGGTCAACGATGCGAATGTCAGTTCTGCAACGTTACGCGACACGACACGAAAGCGTCCATCGTCCGGGAATGCGCACATCCATTCGCCGCCTGCGCCAGACTCAATTTCTGGCAGCATCAGATAATCACCTGCGGCGATTCCGGCGGCATCTTCCGGCGGCAGGTCAAACGTTGCGTACACAGCTCTCGCCGGGCGCGTCATCCCGCGCAGCGACTCATGACCGACATCAAGAAAACGCAGCTGCCCGAATGTGCGTGACATGGACGGTTTCACGTCGAGAACGAATGAGGCGCGGATAGAACCGTCGGCAAGAGAAACGACCTCGAATGCTATCGCCCCGGAACGCTTTTCCGGATCGTCCAGCCCCGTCACACCGACCTGGCGGCGGGCAACGTTCTCAATCATCTGCAAAAGATCGCCGCACTCCTTCTCTATGATAGCGAGAATCAGAGCGGACGGAAGTTCAGCCTTACGCGCCCAAAGATCATGAAGATCAGGAAACGTCTCACGGTTTCCAAGACCGAGAAAGTGGGGATCGTCATCAAGCGTTATGGCGATACCGATCACGTCACGCGGTTTCGCCGCCGCACGACGGAGGAGACAACGCTCGTCGCCCCACTGGCACGGCATAGCCCACGCAGGATGCGCAAACAGTTCCTCGGCCGGCGCCTCTGAAATTCCCGGCCAACTTTTCAGGACATCAAACGCGATCATTTGTCTTATCTCCTCTTCTCACTGCAACGGCGACGCGCCATAAATGAACCTTCTCTGCAAGATGCTGCTCAAATTGCGTTCTGTTCGCCTCAACGATCATCTGCACATCCTGCGAAGTGGGGTTCACGACAACCGTCAACATTCCGCCTTTCGCGGTTATCTGCACCTCGGAGCCGCCAAGCACCTCGGGCTGGAGACGCACAAGGATGCGCCCTTCTCCATTCTCGAATCCGGACGAGACAAGGATGGCATCAGCCACTGCCTCAGCCGCCGCAACAAACATCCTCACGACATCGGGAGTCCCGACAGACGTCGCCGGCCCCTGCCGCACGGCTGCCGCCGGAAGTTCGATCGGCAATGGAGCAGGCGCGATGACCTGCACCAGCTCATTGCTATCCGGCTGCATTTCATGAGGCTTGACGATGTTTTGGTAGGGCGGCACGTCCCTGTGCCGCCGTATCGGCATGCCATCGGTGTGTTGCGGCGCGATGGGGACATCGCGCCCTACCAATACACCCTTCTCCGGCGGGGGGCTTTCGCCAACATTCACCTGTGCCCCCTTCACTGAGGAACGTTCGCCGAACGCGCCGACATTCAACGGCGCATCCTTTTGCGGAACAACTGGCGTAAGATCGCTCCGGTGCGATACGGCTGGCGCAAGGGCACTCCGGTAGGGCGGCGCGTCCCTGTGCCGCCTTATCGGCATGCCATCGGTGTGTTGCGGCGCGATGGGGACATCGCGCCCTACCAATATACCCTTCTCCGGCAGGGCGCTTTCGCCGACATTCACCTGTGTCCCCTTCACTGAGGAACGTTCGCCGAACGCGCCGACATTCAACGGCGCATCCTTTTGCGGAACAACTGGCGTAAGATCGCTCTGGTGCGATGCGGCTGGCGCAATGGCACTCCGGTCGGGCGGCACGTCCTCGTGCCGCCGAATCGGCACACCGTCCTGGTTCTGCGGCGCGATGGGGACATCGCGCCATACCAATACACCCTTCTCTGGCAGGGCGCTTTCGCCGAACGCACCGCCGCCCGCCATTGCCGACTGGAATTTTTCCGCGACAGCCGGATCCGGCACCGGCTCGAATGGATCTGCCATAGACGTACGTCCTGACTGGTTAAGCGACAGATCATCGCTATGTCCTACCACCGGCTCAATTCCCGCTAAGCTCTGCGTCATCGACCACCTTCTTTCCTGTAAAATCCTCAAGTTCCATTTCTGAACGGCGCTCCGCCTCTGCGGCTTCCTCCGCTTCCCAAATCGAACGATGCTCCGTAATCTTCATACGGTTCTTCGAAGCGGATACAAACGCTTGGCGTGAAGTCTCGGCATTATTCCTGCATTTCTGAAGATCCGCCTCTGCCTGCACCACATTGTCCGCCTTGAGTATGCCTTCTTCATCGATCCGCGCCACGCCTTCACGAGCAAGATCAAGATCTTCCATCGACACGGCTCTTCCGATAACAGCTTCATATATGCGATCTCGCCGGGCCTCTTTCGTTGCCTCATACTCCTCAAGATCCCTCTTGCGCTGTGAGAGCCGCTCCTGTGCACGTGACACCTCCCGACGCGCTGCAGTCAGCTCTGTCGCAGCGCGATCTTCCCGCATGGCGCGGATGCGAAGCATACTCTGGAGAGCATAAGCCATTTATGCAAGAGCCTCCTTTAGCAAAAGCTGCAAAGCATGTTCAATCGCCGACGAGCGAACAGCATCTCGGTCGCCGGAGAAAATCATTTTCTCGGCGCGAACGCCTGACCTCGACGCAACCCCGAACCAGACGAGCCCTACCGGTTTTTCCGCACTTCCGCCGCCCGGACCCGCAATGCCGGTTATTGACACCGCAAGATCCGTTCCCATACGTTGCCGCACACCATCCGCCATCGCCGATGCACACTCAGGAGATACCGCACCCTTCGTCTCCAGGATTACAGCCGACACGCCCAGGGAACCGCACTTCACTGAGTTGTCATAACTGATTACGCCGCCCCAGAACACTGCGCTTGCACCGGAGACCGACGTGATGGCATACCCGACCCCGCCACCCGTGCATGACTCAGCCGTCGCGCACGTCAATTTCTTCTCGGCCAGGACCTTGACCAGTTTTTCTGCTGTCGTCATATTGATACCTTCGCCCATCTTAGCCTATTTGATGCAATTTGCCTTTTTCACGATTGCGGCGCAGTGGTCGGTTTTCAGCTCAAGCGTGAATATGCGTCCCTGCGGTGTATCACGTACCGAGAACGGATAGCCCTTCACTTCGCGTCCCAACTCGTCGAACACGAACACATCCACCTCCGGACTTTCTCCGCGCCAGCCGAACTCACCAGAAACCGCAGTAAGTATCCGTTCCTTACCCACGAGCCAGCCACCATGAAGTTCAACCGGCGTGAACGGGAACATCTTCGATGAAAGCGTCGGACAACCGGTGCCGCCGCAGTAGTGGTAGTAGAGCGCACCGCGTTTCAACGCCATACGCTGATCCGCTGCCATATCCTTCGGGGTGTTGGCATAGGTCAGCATGTCGCCTAGCTGAATCGGCGTATAGAGATGTGAAAGCGCAATCCAGCGCGAACTGTACGTCTCCTCGAAACGCGGGAAGCGGAACTTCCGTTCGCTGCGCGTCTCCGGGCTGAAGTTGCCGATGAAAAGCTTGCCTCGCTTGTTCATCACATGATCGAAGAGATCCAGGGTGAAATCCAGTTTGAGAAGACACACATAGCTCAACTTGCGCTTTACGTTGTTGTTGCCGTCAAGTTCCACAGTCGCGCCATCCCACATCTTGTCGCCATAATAGATACGGCTGTTGCAGTGATTTAGCTCGTCATGGTAGAGACCGTCAAGGTCGAAGTTGTCGAGATACCAGTCGGCAAGCTTCTTGAAATCGCGTCCGTAGAGATTGTCCTTCGTCGGCACGAACAGTTTCTGTGTCGCTCCGCCGTTGTAGTTCATCGGCTTGCCCTTGGCGTTTATCATCCGGCAATCCTCGTACTTGTCGTCATCTATCCCCACGCTTATCTGATTGTGGATGTAACTGAGGATCTTGAGATCCGGCGTGTATTTGCGAGCGTTCGCTATGCATTCGCGCTTGAACTGATGCACCACTCTGGGATCTTCAAGAACAGACTTCTTCGCATCTATCTTCACGCGCACCTGCGGAGAGTTGAGCCCCATGCCGAAAATGACATCTTTGTATTCCTTATACTTGCCGCCGAGATGACTCCATATGTGGCAGCCGAACGAATTGACGCTTAGACCGAAATTTCTGACGATACCCTTGGCGGACTTCTCATTGAACTTTCTGAACATATTCATCGAAAGGTTGAAGCTGCCGATGATCGGAAAATTAACGTCCCAATCGCGACGAACCGCATTCACGAAATCGTAGTAGTCATCCGAAGCAACGGGGTAGATCGACCATTCGACCGTGCGGGGTTCGCCGGGCTTGAGGGCAAGACCGTCCGTGCGGATGCCGAAGAACCCCTCCTTGCAGTACTGCACGTTCTGCACGCGGAACACATCGTCCTGCGCAAGAAGCGCAACAGAATATCCGCCCTTTGCGTTCACTCCGAACACGGAAGGATTGCGTCCGCCCGGAAACTCCTCGGCACTCGGGGATGAATCGCCCGCAACATAAACGGGATCAAAACCCTTCTGGGGAATCTCATACCGTATTTTCACGCCGATAAGCTCGTTGGTTTTAGAAACGAACGTATCATAAACGTCAATGCGGTTGCTGCGCACGGCAACCTTTCTGGAAACGGCATAATACGGTGTTTCAATGCCAGCCTTGCCTCCCAAAGCGATTTCACCGCCACCGGGGACGGAAAACACGGACTTAACCGGCGTCCCCCCACCCGACACCGATACGTTGAACGCATCTGGTTTCCGGTCTACAGAAAAGACCGTCTTGATGGGATTCTTGACAGTCGCACGGACAATCTTCTCCGTCGCGCGGGGGATTCGGGAAAGTTCCTTTTCCGTATATATCCTGATCTCACCGAACACAACGCCTGGAGTGCGGTCCGTAACACCTTGCGACTTGTAGAACGAACCGGAAACACCGCCGGCGCGAAGAGTGACCGTATTGGTGGAATCCACCTTCACCAAATCCGAGATGTCAAGGGCGACACGCGTGGCCTCGGAAATCGACGGGGGATTGAAATGACGTTCCGCAGACTTGAAGTCCGGCAGATAGAGCGCGTACCACTTGTCCGAACGGTTGTCTGCAGGATACTTTCCGTGCCATTTGTTGTTGAGATAGTACGGTCGGTTCAGAAGGCGCGTCTCGCTGCGCGTTGCGGCGGCGGTGATAGCCTTTCCGTTCACCTCAATCTGCCAGCAGGGACACCACCCCGCAGCGCGGGGATAATCAATCCGACAGCGGAGGTCGACGACAACACGCCCCTTTGCTGGATCCACCCCGGGGAAAGACAGCACCTTGCACTGCCTGTTTCCAAGTTTAATGTCACCCGGAATCTCAAGCAATGTTCCCGCATCTGCACATGTCGCAGCAACAGCCATTGCACCAAACACCAACATTGCAAACTCTTTTTTCATTAGATCCTCCTTCATAGAGAAAATCAACCTGTACCTTTCCATTGTCTACTTCTTCACGATTGCGGCACAATGGTCAGTCTTCAGTTCAAGCGTGAAGATTCGTCCTTCCGGTGTGTCTCGCAGTGAGAACGGATAGCCCTTTACCTCGCGTCCCAGTTCATCAAACACGAATACATTCACCTCCGGACTTTCCCCGCGCCAGCCGAATTCACCGGAAACTGCCGTAAGGATGCGTTCTTTACCCACAAGCCATCCCTTGTGAAGTTCAACCGGAGTGAACGGATACATTTTGGATGTCAGCGATGGACATCCCGTGTTTCCGACGTAATGATAATAAAGGGCTCCTCTCATAAGCGCAGTGCGCTGATCTGCCGCCATATCCTTCGGCGTATTGGCATAGGTAAGCATGTCGCCCAATTGAATCGGCGTGTAGAGATGGGACAACGCTATCCATCGGGAACTGTACGTCTCTTCAAAGCGAGGAAACCGAAACTTGCGTTCGCTCCGCGTCTCAGGACTGAAATTACCCACCAGAAGTTTCCCGCGTTCATTCATGATCTTTTCGAAAAGCTTCAGCGTGAAATCAAGTTTCAGCAGGCATACATAGCTGATCTTGCGTTTCACATTGTTGTGTTCGTCAAGTTCAACCGTTGCGCCGTCCCAATAGACGTCTCCGGCATAAATGCGGCTGTTGCAGTGATTCACCTCGTCAAGATAGAGTCCGTCAAGGTCAAACGTGTCGCAATACCAGTCGACCAGTTTCATGAAATCTTTTCCGTAGTCATTGTCCAAGCGCGGCACAAAGATCTTTGACGTGCCGCCCTTCTTCATTTTCCCATACCACATCTTTTGTCCGCGGGCGTCCACCATGCGCGCCTCTTCGTACTTTTCATCCCGGGCGTCAACGCTTATCTGGTTGTGGATGTAGGTGAACACCTTTGTGTCCGGCGTAAACTCGCGGCATCTTGCGATACACAGCTTCTCGAAATCGTTCATGGGCGTGGGATCGACTTCCGTGGACTCCGTTGCGCTTAGGCGCACTCTGACCTTCGGTGCGTTCTTGCCCATACCCCAGATGTTGTCCTTGTACTTCTTGAACTGTCTGTCGCGCATATGCACCCAGAAATGCGCCGGAAGCGTCTGCATCTTTATCGACTCGTACAGCTTGTTCCTGACCGCCCGCTCCTTCGTGTAGGACGCGTAGTTGTTCAGCGAAAAAGTGAATACGCCATCTATCCGGAAGTTCACGTCCCAGTCTCTGCGGACACTGTTCACGAAATCAAAATAATCCGTCGTCGAGCCTGGATATACCGACCATTCGACGGTGCGCGGTTCACCCAGTTTGAGCGCAAGACCGTCCGTGCGGATACCGAAAGTCCCGTCCTTGCAGTATTGGACGTTCTGCACGCGAAACACGTCATCCTGGGCGATAATCGCAATGGACATCCCCCGTTTTGCATCGGCTCCAAACACGGATGGATTGCGTCCGCCCTGAAACTCCTCGGCGCTTGGAGACGGATCACCGGCAACATATATCGGATCGAAACCGGCGACAGGCGTTTCATAGCACACTTTCACGCCTATGAGTTCATTGGTCTTTGACAGAAAAGTGTCAAACACGTCAATGCGGTTGCCGCGCTTGACGATCTTTCGCTCAACCGAGTAGAACGGCGTGTCAAGGCGCGTTCTGCCGCCCATCTTCACTTCGCCGCCGCCCGGCAGCGAGAAGCGGGATACCACCGGTATTGACATGCGCGGTTTTGAGGAACCCGTCCCTTCAAAAATTGAGAGCTTCATCGCTTCCTGATTCCTCTCAACCGAAAACTCAACCAGCGGCGCTTCGTCCAAAGACGCCCTCAATTCCCGTTGCACAATGCGCGGAAGTCTGGACTGAACCTTTTCCTGCCTTACCGTGAATTCACCGACGACTATTCCGGGCTTCCTGTCTGTAATCTTGTTTATGGCATATGGACCACGAGGAACATGGCAACGGATCTTCACCACATTGGTATCTGTCGCGCTCACGATATCAGAGATGTCCAATGCGACACGCGACGCCTCGGGAGTCGGCGGCGAAAAGAGGCTGTCGGCGGTATCGAATTCCGGAAGATACAGAGAATACCATTTATCCGAACGATTGTCGGCGACAAAACGTCCATGATGTCTATGCTTCAGTTCGTAGGGCTTGTTGAGAAGACGGGTCTCGCTTCGCGTCGCCATGGCCGTAAGGGGTTTGCCGTTCACCTCAATCTGCCAGCAGGGACACCATCCAGCAGGTTTCGGGAAGTCTATCCTGTGTCTAAATGACACTACGACACGACCGACGGAAGGATCAGCAGGCGGAAACCCCCACTCATGATTCTGTCGGTTGAGAATGCGCGTCTCACCAGCATCATTGAGCAAAACCGCACCTTCTGCAGTGCAAAACAGGACAGAAGACGCAATAAGCGTCACAATCAATTTAATCGTCATGCCCGCACACGCCTTTACTTAATTATCACTGTCATGCCACAGCCGTCAAACGAGAGATATACTCCGTCGGACTTGGCCTTAAGCGAAACTCTCGTCCCCGTCCCGTGCAACGCCGCCGCGCGCCACTGGAAATCCGGCTCGCCAACAACGTTTGCCGAATCGATTATCTTGTATTCCTCCCCGACATACGCCGAAGGATTGGCCATCGTCATCGTTATGCCGCCCTTCCCGCCTGCATACACAGATGCAGCCTTGAGCGATTCGAATCCATTCTCCGGATCGCCGGCAATATTGATGCTTCCACCGTCCGCCAACTTGAGCATGCCGTCAATCTCCGCCGCGTTTCCGACAATCTTAAGGGATTTCGGTCTTACGCTCACCGCCGATATCTTTCCTGCCAACTCCAGCGTATCCGGCACAAGATCGGCATACGGATGCTTCAATACCGCCCCGGCCGCAACATTGAGAGAAGCGTACGCCCACTCGTTCGTGTCACCGCGCCACTTTGAACATAGAGCTCCGCTGATGCGCATACGCATACGATCCGAGAGATAATCCTTAAACACCAAGACCTCTCCAATCAACAATCCTCCGTATGTACCGTTCGTGCGAACGCCATCAGAGTTGCATGCCATTGCCTGATAGCTTCCCCCGATCTGCTCCAAGGGAGCGCCTTGCTTTCCGTCGTTGGTGTGCGTCCGTTGCACAAGCACATGCACTCCATCTCCGATACGGTCGGACTGTCCATGCACTATCGCATTATCAACAATCACCAAGCCATCAGTTGGCGGGTTCCACATGTTTATCGGGCAACCTGTATTATGGATTGCAAAGGATTCGCCGTTTCCGCCCGAACCGCGATTCCAATGGTACTGCATGCCGAAAATGCACGGACCGATAAACGGTTTTCCATCTCCTCC